>JBGPHU010000009.1:0-31003 GCA_041484545.1 Candidatus Eiseniibacteriota bacterium
AAATCGTGAAGCCGCCCAAAGGCAAGGCCGCCAAGCCAGCCGACCAGGGTCAGGGCCAGGGCAAGGATCAGGGACAGGGCAAGGATCAGGGACAGGGGCAGGGCAAGGACAAGGGCCAAGGAGGTGGCAAGGGCGGTAACTGAGCCACTCGCCGCCCCATGCAGTAGAAAGGGACCCCGGGAACATTTGCCTCCCGGGGTCCCTAGTTTTACCCTGCCGCGACGTTGCCCAATCAGAACGCCCACATGAGTTCGGCGATCGCGCCGCCGTCTCGGGACGTGCCGGTCGTCCTCAGAAACTGGGATTCGAGCGTGAGCCGCACCTGGGTCTGTGCCCAGTAGGACACACCAAGGGTCGGCCCGTCCGTGGTTTCTGCATCTCCGACCGGCGCCTCACGGTTTGCGTAATCGTAGCGGGCGTATCCGGCCCATCGCTCCGCAAGCAGGGCTTCACCGAGCAGGAACCACCCCGCGGTGCTCAGGGCTTGGTCTCCGGCCGGCCTGTCCTCCCCCCAGAGAACCCCCAGCACTCCCTTCATGCCGTGCCCATAGGCATTGGCGAACAGCGTGACTCTCTCGTAGTCGATCGAGGGTTGTCCGGGAGAGGCTGTGATCTTGCCCTTGTAGCCGATCGCGCTCAAGGCGTTGCCCTTCTTCCCGACGAGGTATTCCGCGCTGGCATAGACGTCCGTGTGGCTGGCGCCCAGAAGACCATCGATCTGGGGCTGGCCCACGCCCAAGTACGCGTTCCACCTCGGCAGATCCACCGCGCCGATTTCAACTCCACGCAGGAGCGTCGCGGGTGTCCAGGCGTTCTGCGCTCTCGACGGCGTCTCCAAGACCACGGGAGCAGACAACGGCATGCCGGCGCCACCCTCGTTGAAGAGGATCGCAAAAGGAAGCAGTTGGCCGAAGCGCAGGGAGGCGAAACGCGGAGTCCAGGAGCTGTTGAACTGGGCATAGGCCTGCTCCACTTCCACGCCGCCGGCCTCGATATCGAACGCGAAGTTCGCGATTCCGGACCAGTGCGGATCGAGGGGCCCGCCGATCCAGCCGTCGATCATGCCCGAGTGAAACCCCGCCTTCTCATGACCGTGCGCTTCGTAGGTATGGTGCCCCATGACCGTGAGGTAATGCCGCCAGTCCATCGGCAGAGGCTCCCCCAGAGGACGATCGGTGGCGGCGGCCGGAGTCTTCGCCGCGTCCTTCGCCCCCATGTCCATGCCCGCCTCCGGCGCCATCCCTCCGCGTTTCTCTCTAAAGCCGCGCCGAATGTAGGAGTGCCCGTCCTCGTTCAGCTCGGGCAGACGGAAGTGGCACATCTGGCATTTGGCCCCCTCGCGCCGGGCAAAGGCGGGCACCGCCTGGGAGCTTCGGACTTGCAGAATGGAGAAAACGGCAACGAGGAGCAGCAGGCATGGAAACACGGACTTCAGCTTCACCGGTGAACCTCCTTGCAGGGCGACATCAGAGCTTGGCCGCCCGGAGCCGCAGGGCGTTCCCGATAACGGACACTGAGCTGAAACTCATGGCGGCGGCGGCAAAGATGGGGCTCAGCAATAATCCAAACGCAGGATAAAGAACCCCCGCGGCGATGGGGACGCCAAAGCTGTTGTAGACGAACGCGAAGAACAGATTTTGCCTGATGTTCCCCATCGTCGCCCGGCTGAGCCGCCGCGCGCGGACGATGCCGCGGAGATCTCCCCGAACCAGCGTCACGTCCGCGCTCTCCATGGCGATATCGGTGCCGCTGCCCATGGCGATTCCCACGTTCGCTTGGGCGAGGGTCGGCGCGTCGTTGATTCCATCTCCCGCCATCGCGACAACGCGCCCTTCGGACTGGAGGCGCTTGACCACGGCGACCTTCTCCTCGGGATGCACCTCGGCGATCACCTCGTCGATCCCGATCCGGCGCGCCACGGCTTGAGCCGTGGTTCGACTGTCTCCCGTCAGCATGACGAGCCGCAGCCCCTCTCGGTGGAGATTCGAAATCGCTTCGGGAGTCGTCTCCTTGATCCTATCCGCCACGGCAACGAGACCGGCCACCCGGCTCCCATCGACCACGAACATCGCCGTTTGTCCCTCGCCGCGCATTCCCTCGGCTCGCGTAAGCCACGGCTTGGGATCCGCGCCCAGCGATTCCACCAGAGCACGGTTGCCGAACGCCACGACGCGACCCTCGATGCGTCCCCTGACGCCCTGGCCTGTGATCGACTCGAATCCCTGGATCGGCATTGGTTCGATCTTTCGCTCGGCGGCTCCGGCGAGAATGGCCGCCGCGAGTGGATGCTCGCTCCCGCGCTCGAGCCCGGCCGCGAGTCGAAGCACTTCCGTCTCGTCCCGCCCATCCTCCGGCACGACGGCCACGAGCCGCGGCTTCCCCTCGGTCAAGGTTCCGGTCTTGTCCATGACCAAGGTGTCCACCTTGCGGAGCGTCTCGATGGCTTCGGCATTGCGAAACAGGATGCCCATCGTCGCTCCCCGCCCCATGGCGACCATGATCGAGATCGGTGTCGCGAGACCCAGAGCGCACGGACACGCGATGATCAGAACCGCGACCGCGTTGACGATGGCGTACGCCATGCGGGGCTCGGGTCCGATCAGGGCCCAGACCACGAACGTTGCCGCCGCGGTGATGACCACGGCCGGCACGAACCACTGGGAGACACGATCCGCCAGCTTCTGGATCGGCGCGCGGCTGCGCTGGGCGTCGGCCACCATTTGCACGATGCGCGCGAGAAGCGTTTCGGAGCCGACGCGCTCCGCGCGCATCACCAGCGAGCCGGTCCCGTTGATGGTGGCGCCCACCAGAGGGTCTCCCGGTCCCTTCGCATTCGGGATCGGTTCCCCGCTCACCATGGACTCGTCCACGGAGCTTCTGCCCTCGACCACGGTCCCATCCACGGGAATTTTCTCCCCCGGGCGAATACGGAGCCGATCCCCGACTTGGACTTGCTCGAGCGGCACGTCCTCCTCGCTGCCGTCCTCGCTAAGCCGGCGGGCCGTCTTCGGCGCCAGCTCCAGGAGCCCCCGGATCGCGGCGCTGGTGCGGCCGCGCGCCTTCAGCTCCAGCACCTGGCCGAGCAGCACGAGGGTGACGATGGCGGCAGCGACCTCGAAGTACACCCCGACCTGGCCGTGCTCGTCGCGGAGGGACGGAGGGAAGACGGAAGGCATGACGGTGGCGACGACGCTGTAGAGGAACGCGACCGCGACGCCGAGCCCGATCAGAGTGAACATGTTGAGGCTCCGGTTCCAGAGGGACTGCCAGGCTCGAACGAAGAAAGGCCACCCTCCCCAGAGGACGACGGGAGCCGCGAGGCCGAGCTCGATCCAGCGCAGGACGCCCGAGCCCGCGAAACGGTTGAGCGGCCAGCCGGGGATCAGGTGCCCCATGGCAACGATCAGGAGCGGCACGCTCAAGGCAAGTCCGACCCAGAAGCGCCGCGTCATCTCGCGCAGCTCGGGGTTCTCCTCATCGTCCGCCGAAGGCGACATGGACTCCAGCGCCATGCCGCAGATGGGGCAGCTCCCAGGCGCGTTGCGGACGATCTGCGGATGCATCGGGCAGGTCCAGAGCCGGGCCTTGGCCGCAACCGGGGTCGCCGGCTGGGTGCCACGCTGGGATGCCGGCGTGCCGGGCTGCGGGGGCGAGAGGTAGCGACCCGGATCGGCCTCGAACTTCGCACGGCATCCGGCGCTGCAGAAATAATAGATTTCACCCCGGTGCTCGGCGCGGTGCGGCGTATCGGTCTTGACCGTCATGCCGCAGACCAAGTCCTTGGCCGAGGCAGCCTGGGAATCAGTGGTATACCCCATCAGCGTCGCTCCCATCAGCGCAGCTCCGCGTGCGCGAAGAGCATCCCCGAGGTCGGGTTGTCGCCGTACGCGTCCTGGATGGTCCGGATTGAAAAGGCGGCGGGCATAATCCTCCTATGATGTGCGCGACGAGCCCCCCAAAGCTTGATCGTGCGAATCTACTTTGGGCTCGTGATCGCCTTGATCATGTCCAGGGTTGTATTGAGTTTGGCAAACTCCGCCTGGGTGCCGCCCAGGTTACTCGCATCGCCCATTTTGTCGAGCTTATCGGCCGACGCCTTGACCTGCTCCACGAGGGTCTTCAGCTTCGGAGCCGCCCCGGGTGTGGAGGCGGTTGCCTTGTCCGCCAGAGCCACGACGAGATCGCGAACGCCGAAGGCCAGGTGATGCACGTCCTTGAGCTGGCCGTTCTGAATCGCTGCCGAAAGCTTGTCCCGCTCCGCGGAGATTTGGTCCCAGATTCCCGCGACGGTTCCGGCGGGGGTGATCGTCTCGCCGCTCTCTCCCCGCTCCGCGACCTCACCGGACGGCTGGGCCGGAGGGGTCGTTTGCTGGGTTCCATGCGACTCTGTCTTCTTCTGCCCGCAGCCGAGCAACCAAAGAGTCCCGATCACCGCCAATGCCGCGACTGCCCAACGTGCCCGAATTTTCATGGTCTCCCCCTTGCGACTCATGTGTGGGTTGCAGCAGCTACTCGCCGACCGCCTCGCGGACGCTTCATGGCTCGTCCGTCTCCTGGGCTTGAGCCAGGTACTTCTCCGCGGACTTCCGGCCGAAGCGGTAAAACACCGCCGGAGTGACAATGGTGTTGAGCAAGGTCGAGCTGATCAGACCTCCTATAATGACGGTCGCGACAGGATAGAGGATCTCCTTCCCTGGTTCGCCCTTCGAGAGCACCAGCGGGATCAGCGCCATCCCTGCCGTGAGCGCCGTCATCATCACCGGCACCAACCGCTCGAGCGAACCGCGCACGACCATGTTCACGTCGAATTGTTCGCCCTCCTTCTGCATCAGGTGCAGGTAGTGGGAAATCATCATGATCGTATTGCGCGAAGCGATACCCGTAAGGGTGATGAACCCGACCAGCGAAGCCACGGAGAACGTCCCACCGGTGAGGAAAATGGCCACCACGCTCCCGATGAAGGAGAGTGGAATGTTGAGGAGGATCTGGAGCACGATCGGCACGACTCGAAAGTGCGCGTATAGCACCAGGAACATCGCGGCCAGTGAGAAAAGGCTGAGGATGCCGATCAGCCGGGTCGCGGACTCCTGACTCTCGAACTGCCCGCCGTAGGTGATGAAATAACCCGTCGGCAGGTTCACTCGAGCCGCCACACGACTCTGGATTTCCTGTACAGCGCGCCCCAAGTCGCGTCCGCTGACATTGGCCGACACCACGATGCGGCGCTGAACGTTTTCGTGCTGAATGACGTTGGGTCCGAGCGACTCCTCCACTGTGGCCACGGCCGATAGGGGCACCTTGCTGCCAGAGGGCGTGTCGATGAGGGCGTTTCGAATGGCGTCCAGGCTGCTCCGCGACGGATCGTCGAAACGAACCAGGAGGCTGAACGTGCGCTGTCCTTCGAGCACTTCAGACACGACTCGTCCATTGAGGGCGGTCTCGAGAGCCTCGTTGAGCTCGCCGACGTTGAGCCCATAGCGTCCCAGGGCCGCGCGGTTCCCCTCGATCCGGATCTGCGGCACCAGGACCTGCTTCTCGGTTTGGAGGTCGACGATCCCCGGGACGGTGCCCATGGCTGCCTGGATCTCCGCCGCTTTGGCTCGTAGCAGGTCCAGGTCATTGCCGAACAGCTTGACCGCGATCTGCGCCCGGACGCCGGACAGCAAGTGGTCGAGCCTGTGCGAGATCGGCTGACCGATGTTGACGAAGACGCCGGGGATCAGGCCGAGCTTGGCCCGGATGTCGCCCAAAACCTCTTCCCGCGTTCGTGTCGAGCGACGGAAGTCGACGTCGATCTCGGTGTAATGAACTCCTTCAGCGTGTTCATCGAGCTCGGCTCGCCCCGTCCGTCGCCCGGTCGAGATGACCTCGGGCACGCTCAGCAGTTGCTGCTCCGCGATCGTACCGATGCGGTTCGATTCATTGAGGGACGTCCCGGGAGCCGCGATGACATTGATGGTGGCCGTGCCCTCATTGAACGGCGGCAGGAACTCGCGGCCCATCAGGGGGACGAGGGCGGCGGCCGCGAGGACGAGAACGACCGCACCGCCGATGACGATTCCGGGGTGCGGGAGCGCAAAGCCGAGTAGCTTCCGATCCCATTGCTTGAGGCGCCGGACCACGAAGGAGTCCTTCTCCGCGGCCAGGACCTTCGCCCTCGGGAGCAGATAGAGGCAGAGAGCCGGCGAGACGGTCAAGGACACCACGAACGAGGCCATGATCGACACGATGTAGGCGATTCCGAGCGGCGCGAACAACCGGCCCTCGATCCCGCTCAGCGCAAAGAGAGGCAGAAACACGAGGACCACCATGATCGTGGCATAGACGATCGAATTCCGCACTTCCGAGGAGGCTCGGAACACCACCTCGAAGGCCGAGAGAGGCTGCGCCGCTTGTCGATTCTCGCGCAAGCGCCGATAGACGTTCTCGACGTTGACGATCGCGTCGTCCACCAGCTCCCCGATGGCGATCGCCAAGCCGCCCAGCGTCATCGTGTTGATCGAGATATTGAAGAGATGAAAGACAACGGCGGCTGTCACGAACGAAAGCGGGATGGCGGTCAGCGTGATGGCGGTGGTGCGGAAATTGAGCAGGAACATGAAAAGCACAATGAGGACCAGGATGGCGCCGTCCCGCAGCGCGTCTTCCACGTTGTGTATCGCGGATTCGATGAAATTCGCCTGCTTGAAGAGGGGGCGCATTCGTACGTCTTTGGGGAGCGAGGGCCGGAGTTCCTGCAGCGCGGCTTCGATGCGCTTGGTCAGGTCGATCGTGCTGGCGCCGGGCTGCTTTTGGATGGAAAGGATCACCGCCGGCTTGCCATTGACGCTGCCGTCGCCACGCTTGACGAGCGTGCCGATGCCGACGCTGGCCACTTCCTTCAGAAGCACGGGCACGCCGTTGTGGGTCGCCACTACCGTGCTGAGCAGCTGCTCGGGGTTGTGGAGGCGCCCCAGGTTGCGGATCAGATACTCCTGAGATTGGGCCTCGAGGTATCCGCCCGTGGTATTCACATTGCTTGCGCCCACGGCCTGCTCCACATCCTTGAGCGAGAGGCCGAGCGCCGCCAGTCGCTGGGGGCTGACTCGCACCTGGTACTGTCTTACGCCGCCCCCGATGGGAATGACTTGCGAGACACCGGGAATCGTCAGCAGCCGCTGGCGCACCACCCAATCGGCGAGCGTTCGCATATCCATCGGCGAGGTCTCGCCCGTGGAACTCTCCATGCCCAGCAGCATGATCTCGCCCATGATCGAGGAGACGGGGCCCATGATGGGGACCACGTCCTTCGGCAGGTGCTCAGCCGCCAGCTGGAGCTTCTCGCTCACCAGCTGGCGATCGCGGTAGATGTCAGTGCCCCACGCGAACTCGACGGTCACGACGGATAGGCCGATGCCGGAGGTGGAGCGAACTCGCTCGACTCCTGGGGCGCCATTCAGCGTCGTCTCAACGGGCAGGCTGACGAGGGTCTCGACTTCTTCGGGCGCCAGGCCTGGAGCTTCGCTCAGGATCGTGACGGTTGGTCGATTCAGATCGGGGAAGACATCGACCGGCAACTTGAGGATGACTCCAACACCATAGACGAGGAGCAGGAGCGCAGCCGCGACGACGAACAGACGGTTCCGCAACGCGAAAAGGATGATCCGGTCAAACATGGGCGGGCTCCATCACTGGCTGAGACCGACGACCGGAGCGGTGAGCAGGGGATAACCGCCCGCGACCACGACGCGATCGCCGGGATTGAGATCGCCGGTTACCGCGACGCGCGCGCCGAGGCTCGCACCCAGGGTCACCTCCCGTGCGGTGAAGCGCTCCGGCGCCGTGTGGACAAAGACGAGTCTGCGCCCGTCCTTGTCGAACACCGCAGAGCGCGGCACGACGAGCGTGGTCTCCACTCCGCCCCGTTCGATGCCGACCTCGACGAGTGCTCCGACTTTGAGATGTCCGCCGGCATTGGGCACCTCGAACCATGCTTCGACCGTTCCGGGCACTTCGCCCTGCGTGACTCCCAGGGCCACCCGCCGACCCATTAGCGCCAGATTGGGGATCGTTTCCGAGGTGATCACGGCCCGAGTTGTGTGCTGCACACTGGGAACATCCTGCTCATAAACGTCCGCGTGAACCCACACGACGGACGGATTGAGCACCGTCATGATCTTCTGCCCAGCTTCGACCAACTGCCCCTCCACTACGAACACACCGGTGATCACTCCGGCAATGGGGGTTTTCAGATCTAGGTCATCGACGACCGTCAACCGAGCGACCGTCTCCCCCTTGCTGACCGGTCGACCTATAACGAACGCCTGCCCGCCGCTGAAGTGAACCCGCCCGGACTGCGGCGCCGCGATCACGATGTCGCCGCCGCCGCGCGGAGCCACCCGCCCCAATACCGTGAGGCGCCTTTGAACCTGCTCCTGCTTCAGCGGCTCGGTTCTCACGCCGAGCAGAAATTGCGACTCCTTCCTGATGAGCACCTGCGCCCCCGGCCCGACGGCAGCTCCGGAAGCGGACGGAGCGTCGTCATGGCCTTCATGCGCCCGCGCCGCGGGGACGAATATCAAGGCGAGCAACAAGACGGCCGCCCGCAAGGCGACGAGTCGACGCCGGAGAAGCACAACCACCCCGGCAAGTAGAGCCAGGACCGTCCCGATGATCCAGGGCCAGGCGCCTCCTGAGTGACCTCGCGCCTTCCCGGAGGGTTGACCCGTCGTCACCACCACCCCGGCCAGCGCGAACCGGTCTTCATTGCCGCGCCACCGCACCGTAACGAGCATGTTGAACGAACCAGTGTCCGGCGGGGCATCGAATGGGACCGCGTAGACTCCCGGCCGCGCCGTCGGCGCCGCGACACCCTTCCAAAGCTCACGGCCACCGGAGCGAAGGCTGAGCGAGATCGCGGCATCAGCAACGGGCGCATTCGACGCGAAATCACTGAGGTAGAGGTCCAGGGTCGCCTTGTCCGCGGGCCGTAGCGCGTCAAACTTCAGCAAAAGCTCGAGTCGATCCGATGTGCCGCTGAGCGCGTAGCGGCTCGGGGCGGCCGGTCCGCCCGTTGCCGGAGCTTCGCCCGCGCGCAGCCGCGCTGGCGATCCGACTGAGACGACAGCCATGACCAGAACCAAGACTCCGATGCGGAGAATCATCTCTCTCCTTGTTCGTTGAGACGGTCGAGGGCGAGACCCACGGCGGTCTCCAAGGCGCCACGAGCCTCCCAATAGGAATCGGCGGCGTCGAGCTGCGCGAGCAGAGTGTCCACGAGACGTCCCTTCTGCGTGAGATAGGAATCCAGCGGGATCCTGCCATCCGCGTACGCATCCCGCACCATCGCCAGGTCCTGGCGGACCCGAGTCGAGTGTTCCAGGTAAGTCCGATAAAGATCCGTTGCGTCTTCGAAGCGGCGCGTTGCGGCCAACGCTTCAAGCCGGAGTCTCGAGACGAAGCCCTCGTACTCCACCTTGCCGCGGGAGACCTCGGCCGTTGCGCGCGCGCGGGCCACTTGGTTCCGCTGCCAGAGCGGGAGCGGCACGCTCACCCGGGCGCGCCAAATGCGGTCGGTAGCCTTGGCGCCCGTAATGCCACCCACGACCGCCGGATCGCCGGAGAAATCATCGCCGGCGAACGACTGGCGCTCGACCGACAGTCCGGCGCCGAGAGTGATGTTGGGGCGGCCTTCGCGATTTGCCAGCCGGAGGTCTGCCCGCCGTTCATCAAGCCGTCCAAGCAGCACTCCACCCTGAAGGCGGATCCGCACGGCCGCAGCCACCACGGAGTCCTCCGGAACCCGGAGCGAGTCGGCATCGATGACACCGATCAGCCGGGCCGACTCGGGCAGCGGTTGACCGATCGCCAGGCCGAGCGCGACGAGCGCCTGTCGATAATCACTACGGCCGCGGCGAAGCTGTGTGTCGATGCGCAGAAAATCCAGGTCGGTCAGGCGCCCTGTCAGGGGCGTGATGGAGCCATCGCGAACGCGGGCTTGAGTGGATGCGACAACCCTGCGGTCGAGCTCGCCGAGTTCGGTGAGTATCTCGAGACGCTGCTGGATGAAGAGCGACCGCTGGAACCGCCCCCGCACCTCCGATTCGATCTCCTGGAGCTTCGCCGCGAGTTCGGCCAGTGCGGTCCTCGTGCGGGAATTAGCGACGTTCTGCCGGGCGCCGCGCTTCCCCCAGAGCTCGACCTCCTGGCTGAGCCCGATCTCGACAGAGCCATCCGTGCCGGACCCCAGGGTCTTCCCGCCGCGGGAGACCTGCGCTTCGAGTACCGGATTGAACTGCCCGATGCCGGCGAACGTTGATTCCGCTCGCGCAACCGCCAGCGCGGCGCGCATTCCTCGAGCTTCAGGATTGTGCTCGCGCGCGAAGTCGAGGGACGCAGGAAGCGTGAGGGTGTCGGGAAGCTCTGCATCCGCGTGCCCGTGCGCGGCCATTCCGGCCGACGAGAGCACAGCCGTGCACGCGAGGGCCGCGAGACCGCGGTTCAGCCAATAGACCATCAATGTTCCGCCTTTCGATCGGGCGATCGGAGTGCCCGACGAATGTCCATTGCCCGCCGTTAGCCTGCACTCAAAAACGACGTAACCAGGCGAGCCGATAAGGTACCGCCAAATCTTGATGAATAGGAAACTGGGCTTTCTGCGGAGGCTCGCGGCGGACGCGCACCTCCTTCTTCCAATCACTCGGAGGTGTTACGCCGTAGCGAAACAGCTGCCACGCGCGTTGAAGCGCATGGGGGTCAGAGCTTCTAAGTGCGGAGAACGGAGTAAAGAGGCGTGGGGACAGGTGGGCCGAGAGCATCCTGGGGCGGCTTCGGACGGGAACCGGGGCGAGCCGTTGCCGCCGAGGGATCGCCGAACGCGACCGAGAGCGCCGCGAGCGCGGGGGCGGTCCCTTGATCGGAGGGTCCGGTGTAGACTTCGACCTTGCCCATGGGCTGGAGGTATTCACACAGTACCGAGGAGCATGGGGCCCCGCCGTGGCCGGCGTGCTTTCCGTGACCTTCCTCTCCATCCTGATGGCAGGCATGCGCACACTCGTACGCGCAGAGAGGGGACAGAAATACACCCCAGACCACCAGTGCCGATGCGAAAGCTGAAACCCATCGGCGGGGTCGACGCGTTGCCGACGCGGATCGTTGGGCGGAAGGCTTCATGACTCGTTCAGAATGCTTCGAGGTACCCTGCGGTTGCAAGACGTTTCTCTCCACGTTACGTCAAACACCTCATGATTCCGTGTGGTTCCAGCGGGCTCCGCCGGTTGGATCCTCGAGGCGAAGAACCCTAGAACAGCGTGTAGATGAACGGGGCCAGCGCGGTGCTGCTCAGCACAATGAGCCCACCTACCAATATCAGGACTGCGATGATAGGAAGGAGCCACCACTTCCGATTGTCGCGGAGGAAGCACCAAACCTCCCCGAACAAGTTTCCGGACCTACCCACCGCGGCTTTTCGAAAATCGCGGGCCGCCTCGTCCCTCTTCCGCTGCTCATCGCTGTCCATGGGTCCTCATGTCAAGATTGGCGAAAGTATCGTTTGGGGTCGCTATGGGGATCATGCTCCACCCAGTAGGTTGCGGCCGCCCCGTCGAATCGGCGGTGCAAGGGGTCCTTCCCGAGAAGGCGCATCACGAGACCAGCCGGGGTAAACACGAGATAGAAGACCGCGCCGAGAATCACGTGCGAGAGCACGAACCCGATCGGGAAGGTCACGTACAGCCAGCCGAGATAGAACGGCCGGCGAAGCGGAGGAATCGCGAAATAGAGCAGGGTCAGCAGAGCGCCCGCGATCCAGACCGCCCGCGCCGCCTCGTGAGCGCCCGACCGGAAGTAAAGCCCGGCCCCGATCACTCCCGCGAACAGGAGGAACAGAAGCCCGAACACGTTCAGATCGCGGCGGCTTGGATTCTTATTGATCTCGATGATTGCCATGGTCAATCCAGCCTGAACTGCGCGAGGTACTCGTCGATTCGCACCCGCGCCGATTCGGGCTGATTCTCCTTGTGGAGGACGCAGTTCTCGAGCACGAGCACGTCCATGTCCGTCGCGAGGAAGCAGCGGTAGGCTTCTTCCGGCCGGCACACGATAGGCTCCCCGCGCACGTTGAAGCTGGTGTTGATAATCATGGGGCAGCCGGTCTTTGCTTCGAATGCCTTCAGTAGCCTGTAGTAGCGGCCGTGCCGGTCTTGGTCCACGGTCTGCATCCGCGCCGAGTAATCCACGTGCGTGATCGCCGGCACCGTCGATCGTTTGAGCTTCAGCTTCTCGATTCCGTCGAGTTTCGTTTCGTCGACCCTGAGCCGCACGGCCTCCTTCACCGGCGACGTGAGCAGCATGTAGGGACTCGGCTCCTGGGGCCGCACCTCGAAGTACTCGTCCACGCGCTCCTGGAGCACCGAGGGAGCGAACGGCCGAAACGACTCACGAAACTTGATCTTCACGTTCATCACCCGCTGCATGTTCTCGCTCCGCGCGTCCCCCAGGATGCTCCGGCTCCCGAGCGCGCGAGGTCCGAACTCCATGCGGCCCTGGCACCAGCCGACCACCTTCTCCGAGGCGATCTGGGCGGCGACGTAGTCGCACAGCTCGTCTTCATCTTCATACGACCGATAGCCGGCGCCCACGCGATCCAGAAACGATCGGATCTCGGCGACCGCAAACCGCGGACCCAGGAGCGATCCGCGTTGGCGGTCGAGACGCTCCACGGGGCGCGGCCGATCCAGGAGCTGATGCCAGATGAACAGGGCCACGCCCAGGGCGCCGCCCGCATCCCCCGCCGCCGGCTGAATCCAGATATTCTCGAAGGGGCCCTCGCGAAGGATGCGCCCGTTGCCGACGCAGTTGAGCGCGACGCCGCCGGCGAGGCATAGATTCCGCATCCCGGTCTCGCGCTGCACATGCCGGGCGCACCGCATCATGATCTCCTCGGTGACCTTCTGGATCGAGGCGGCGATATCCATCTCGCGCTGGGTCAGCGGCGACTCCGGCTTCCGCGGGGCGCCCTCGAACGCCTCCTCGAACTTGCGCGAGGTCATCGTGAGCCCCTGGCAGTAGTTGAAATAGGACATGTCCATCCGGAAGGACCCGTCCTCTTTCAAGTCGATCACGTTCCGACGGATCAACTCGGCGAATCTCGGTTCGCCGTAAGGGGCCAAGCCCATCAGTTTGTATTCGCCGGAATTGACGCGGAAGCCGCAGAAGTACGTGAACGCGGAGTAGAGAAGTCCCAGCGAATGGGGAAATCGAAGCTCGTGGGTCAGGCGGATCCGATTGCCCTTCCCGATTCCGTAGGTCGCTGTCGCCCATTCCCCCACGCCGTCAAGCGTGAGGATGGCGGCTTCCTCGAACGGAGACGGGAAGAAGGCGCTCGCGGCGTGGGACTCATGGTGCTCCGTGAAGACGTAGCGTCCGCGATACCGGCGTCCCAGGCCGCGGTCCAGCTCGCGGCGCGTGTAGAGCTTCCTTCTCAACCAAACCGGCATGGCATGGAGGAACGAGCCGAACCCGATCGGGCTTACGGCGAGGTAAGTCTCGAGAAGGCGATCGAACTTGAGCAGCGGCTTGTCGTAGAACCCGACGTAATCGAGCTGCTCCGGCTGGATGCCGCCTTCACGCAGGCAGTATTCGACGGCGTGGACGGGAAACTCGGGGTCATGCTTCCTGCGCGTGAAGCGCTCTTCCTGAGCCGCCGCGACGATCTCGCCGTCGACGACAAGGGCCGCCGCCGAATCATGATAAAACGCTGAAATGCCAAGAATTCGAGTCATATTGCCCCAGGAATCATACGGCGGGAGGGATTAGGGCGCATGGGCGCCTCCCGCGGCGGCCCGCTCTGGCACCAATCTCCGAAACTCAGGGGCCTCCTCCAGCGTCCCGAGAACGCGCGCGGCCATAGCGCGAGCCCCCTCGTCCGTGAAGTGGACGGAATCGGCAAAATGGATGTTATCCCCCGGAATGCTGTCTTCACCGTCGATGAGGACGGCCCCGGTCGCGTGAGCCGCCTCTCGGATGGCGCGGTTGTAGGCGTCATAGCTCCTGAGCAGCCCCGCGACGCTGTTGTATGGGCTGTAGAAGAGCGCCTCGGCCGAATTGGCGAGCGCCACCTCGGGCGATTGGTCGTGGCGCATCTTATGGGAGAACGTGGCGACGGCGCAAACGGGCGCCACCTTCCTCGCCGCTCGAAGAAATCCCGCGACGCGCACTCCGAACGCATGAGCGAGGGAGTCGGCATCGTAAGTGAGTATGACGCCCGACGCCGCGGCATGCTCCGCCCGCTGCCGGATCATCTTTCTCTCGATGAGGTTCCACGCGACCGAGAGCTTCGCGAGGGGGCTAGGATCGGCGGTCATCTCGTGAAAGAGGCCCTTCCGGGCCGCCAGCTCGCGCGTGTCGGCCGCCAAATCGTTGGTTGCCTCGTAGAGGATGATGATGTCCGGCCCGAGCGGAGAGACGCGGCGCTCCAGGGTCCTTCGAATGGAGCCCAGGCCGTAGCCGGGGACGCCTGCGTTCACATAGTCGAACTCAACCTCCGGGTGCCGCTCGCGAAGCCCGCGCGACACCAGAGCCGGCCACGTCGCCTCGTTGCTGCTTACCTCCGCGCAGAACGTGGTCGAGCCGCCCAGGAATGCCAATCGCACCGTACCGGCTGGTTTGACTCGGGGGATCTCCGGGCTGCGGAAACCTTCCCGGTTGATCCGAATCCGCCCGGTGTTCTGCCCGGGTTTCGGAATATTGAGGCCAGTCGCCGGATCGGCGACCAGCTCGAACGCCGCGCCGGTCGTGGTTCCATACGTGCTCCATTGGCGCACCCGCACCGCTCCCTCTAGCACACACAGGGCGAACACGACCGATGTCACGAGGAGCGCTACCTTGATCCACAGCGGCGCGCGGCGCTCAGACGACATCCTATTCCTCCCCGTAGGCGTTGTGGCTCGGTGGTGGTGGTGCTGCTTAGGTCATGCGACGCGCTCTGCCGTCCGACCGAATCGGCTCGATGCGGGGCCGAACGGGTCCGGAATGCGCTTTTCTTGTCGGAGTGGTTTTCGGCGAATCACCTGCGCGCAGCACGGCGTAGCCGTTGGACCGAGCACCTGCCCGATCCCTGCCGCGTGAGGCTAGCTACGAGGAGTGTTTAGGAGCGAAGAACTGTGAAAAGCGATCCGGGAACCGGTGGACCCAGAGCCAGGGCCGACAGCCACCGCCGATGCAGGCTGGTCACCTGCGACGCGGCCTCTTCCGCAGTGCCTAGCAGGTGGTACAAGGCCGGAGAGGGCGAAACGAGCTTGGGCTGGAGGTTAGTCTGCACTCCTGCCTGTAGGTTTGAGCAAAGGCTTGTCTGGCAGTCGTGATCTTCGGACCGGGGTGACCCGCTGTGTCCGGCACTAGCCTGATGATGACACTGGCGAGGCGCCTCGGACGCTGGGTTCGCGCACATGAAGGCGCAGGCCGGCGCCAACCAGATTCCGAACAGCACCGTTCCCAGTGCAAGCCAGGATACCGCGCTGTGCGTCCGACTTACATTCATGCGTGACAACTCCACGCTATGAGATTACGTAAGTAGGACTTCGAGCGCAACATGATTGTTTCTTGGGTCATTGCACCACGACGATTCCTTTGATCATATCCATCCCGCACAAGTATTGAATCTCTCCCTTTGGAGAGGCGGGCAGCGCGATCTCGACGGCTTCGTTCAGGGGGAGCGGCTTGCGGATTCCCTGGTCCGGAAACACGATCTCCTTGGCGCAGGTCTGATCGGTCTTTCGGGTCACGACGAGCGTGACCGGCAATCCGGCCGGGACCGTGATCGAATTCGGTGTGAACCCGGAATCGGTCACCGCCAGCTCGAAGCGCGCCGGCCCGCTCGCGCTCTGTTTCGGCTGCTGAGCGCAGCCCGCCGCCACCGCGATGCATCCCACGAGAATCATTTTCCTCAGCATCTCAGCCTCCCTGTTTCGCCCTCTCGGGCAGGTTTCGGCCCTTCCACCAAGCGAAGATCGCGGGGTAAACGGCCAACTCCAGCAGGAACGACGTCACCACCCCGCCCACCATCGGCGCCGCGATCCGCTTCATCACGTCGGCGCCGCTTCCCTGCCCGAACAGAATGGGCAGAAGTCCGAACAGAATCGCGCATACGGTCATCATCTTCGGCCGGAGCCGGTGCGCCGCCCCCTCGACGATGGCTTCCGTGAGGTCCGCGCGGTCGCGAAGCATTCCGCGCGACCGGTGCTCCTCGGTCGCGAGCTTGAGATAGAGCAGCATCACCACGCCCGTCTCGGCATCGAGCCCGGCGAGCGCGATCATTCCAACCCAGACGGCCACGCTCAGGTGGTAATGCAAGAGCCACAGGATCCACACCGCGCCCACGAGCGAAAAGGGGACCGCGAGCATGACGATCCCGGCTTCCGCTACCGAACGCATGTTGAAGAAGAGGAGCGCGAACACGAGCAGCAGCGTGAGCGGGACGACGAACGTAAGACGCGACTTGGCGCGCTCGTAGTACTTGAACTGCCCCGTCCAGTCCAGCCGGTAGCCGGGCGGAAGCGCCACGGCGCGCGCGACGGCCCGCTTCGCGTCGGAGACATAATCCGCGAGCGCGCGGCCGGCAACGTCCACGGAGACCAGTCCCAGGAGCTGCCCGTCCTCCTCCTGGATCATGGGCGGGCCCGTGCGGAACTGGATGTCCGCGACCTGGGCCAGCGGCACCGGCGTGCCGGCCGGCGTCGGCACGAGCACGCGCTTCAGCGCTTCAGGATCTTCCCGGAACTGGCGCGCGTAGCGAACGCTGATCGTGTACCGCTCGCGACCCTCGATGGTCTGCGACACGGGAAGACCGCCGATGGCCGACTCGATCACGTCCTGAACCTGTCCGACCGTGAGGCCGTACCGTGCGGCCTCTTCGCGGCGGATATCGAAGTCCAGGAAATACCCGCCCGTCACGCGATCCGCGTAGGCGGTCCTTGTCCCGCGAACGCCCTTCAGCGCGCCCTCGACCGCGATCCCGATCCGTTCGATCGTGGCCAGGTCCGCCCCGTAGACCTTCACGCCGACGGCGCTCCGCACGCCGGTCGCGAGCATCTCGTTCCGGGTCTGGATCGGCATCCACCAGATGTTGGGCATGCCCGGGAATCGCATCCGGGAGTCCATGTCGGAGATGAGACCCTCCCACGTCATGCCCTTGCGCCACTCGGACTCCGGTTTCAGCGTCACGACCGTTTCGGTCATCGAGAGGGGCGCCGGATCCGTGGCCGTCTTCGCCCGCCCCATCTTTCCGAAAACGGTCGCGACCTCCGGGATCGTCTTGAGTCTCCGGTCCATCTGCTGGAGCACCGTGACCGCTTCCGTTTCCGAAATGCCCGGGGGGGCCGTGGGCATGTAGAGAACCGAGCCCTCGTTCAAGGGCGGCATGAACTCGCTCCCCAGCAGAAAGAACACCGGGACGGTGAGGAGCAGAAGGACCACCGCCGCCGCCACGACCGCTCGCCTGTGGCGCACGACGAATCGAACGACCGGAGCGTAGAGGTGGATCAGGCGCCCCGAAACCGGATGCTGGTGCTCGCTGCGGATCCGCCCGCGGATGAGCCAGGACGCGAGCGCCGGGGTCAGCGTCACCGCGAGAAGGGCCGCGAACGCCATGGAATAGGTCTTGGTGAAGGCGAGCGGCTTGAAGAGGCGGCCCTCCGTCGCTTCCAGGGTGAACACCGGCAGGAAGGACACCGTGATCACCACCAGCGCGAAGAAGATCGGCCTCCCGACTTCCTGGAGCGCGCGGATTACGACGTCCTCCCGCCGGCCCGCTCGCCCGCCGGTTTCCCACGCTTCGAGCTTCCTGTGGACGTTCTCGACCATGATGATCGACGCGTCCACCATCGCTCCGATCGCGACGGCGATTCCTCCCAGGGACATGATGTTCGCCGTGAGCCCCTGCCGCGCCATGGGGAGAAAGGCAAGGATGACCGCGATCGGGAGCGTGAGGATGGGGATGAGCGCGCTCCGGAAATGGTAGAGAAAGAAGATGATCACCGCGCTCACGATGAGCATTTCCTGGAGCAGCTCGTGCCAGAGGGTGGCCACGGCGTGGTGGATCAATTCGGAGCGGTCGTACGTGATCACCAGCTTGACTCCGGGCGGGAAGGAGCGGCGAACCTCCTCGAGCCGCCGTTTGACGCCGTCGATCACGCGGAGCGCGTTCTGCTTCTGCCGCATGATGACGATGCCGCCGACGACTTCGCCGTTCCCGTTCAGCTCGACGATCCCGCGGCGCTGCTCGGGACCGAGGTGCACCTCGCCCAGGTCGCGCAGCGTGACCGGGATGCCCGTCGGCCCCACCTTGACCGGGATCGACTCGAGGTCGCCCAGGGACCGGATATAGCCGCGCCCGCGCACGAAGTGCTCGTGCTCGCCGATCTCGAGCACGCTTCCGCCCACCTCGTTGTTCGAGTGGCGGATGGCGTCCGCCACTTCTTCGATCGAGACGTGGTACGACTCGAGGCGGTCGGGGTCGAGGTCCACCTGATACTGCTTCACGAACCCGCCCACCGAGGCGACCTCGGAGACCCCGTCCACGCTCTGAAGCCAGTAGCGAAGACTCCAATCCTGAAACGATCGAATCTGGGAGAGGTCGTTCTTGCCGGTCGTATCGACCAGGGCGTACTCGAACACCCATCCCACGCTGGTGGCGTCGGGCCCCAGCTTGGGCGTCACCCCCTCGGGAAGCCGGCCCTGGATGGCGGACAGATACTCGAGGACCCGGCTCCGCGCCCAGTAGAGATCGACGCCGTCCTTGAAGACGACGTAAACGAACGAGTCGCCGATCATGCTGAGCCCGCGGACGTACTGCACGCCGGGCACGCCGCGCAGCGCGGTCACGATGGGGTACGTGACCTGGTCCTCGACGATATCGGGGCTCCGGCCCATCCATTCGGTCGAGATGATGACCTGGGTGTCGGAGAGATCCGGAATGGCGTCGAGGGGAGTGTTCCGGAAGGCCCGGATCCCGAAACCCGCCGCGACAAGGATCGCGGCAAGGGTGAGGGCGCGATTTCGCGCGCACCACGCGATGAGGCGTTCGATCATGACCCGGCTACCACTTCTGGGCCGACGACTTGAGCCGGCTCTCCGACGCGATCAGGAAATTCCCCGAGGTCACGACGACCTCGCCCGCCTTGAGGCCGGAGACGACCTCATAGTAATCGCCCGCCTTCGCTCCCAGGGTCACGGCGCGCGGAGCGAAGCGGCCGTCCCCGAGATCCACGAACACGATGCGTTTGTCGCCGACGTATAGAACGGCGCTCTCCGGAATCGCGACGCGTTTGCCCATCGAGGCGCTCAGCAGAACATCCACGAACATATCGGGCTTCAAGTCGCCGTTCGCGTTCGGGGCGACCACGCGGACCTGAGCTGTCCGCGCCTGCGGGTCCAGATAGGGATCGATGTAGGAGACCGTTCCCGGCCGTGACTTCTCGGAGAGAAAGGGGGTGAGAATCGTCGCGGTCATTCCGGTCCGCACCCAGGGAAGCTCGTATGGGTAAACGCTCGCGATCACCCAGACCGGATGGATGGGCGCGATCTTGTAGAGCGTCTGGCCCGCGGTGAAGGAGCTTCCCCGGACGACATTCTTCTCGAGCACGACGCCGGTCGTCGGCGCGAGGATCGGGAGCGCCTCGATCGGCTTTCCGGCGCGCGCGATCGCCTCGATCTGCGCGGGACCGATGTCCCAGCGGAGCAGTCGCGCGCGCGCCGCGGCCGCGATCTCGGGATCCGCGGTCTGCGGGCCGCCCGCACCCGCGCCTGCTCCCGAAGAGGAGCCGCCGTCCGGCCCGATCCCCAGCGCGGTCAGGTATTCCTGCTCGGCGGAAACCAGCTCGGGGCTGTACGCCGTGAAGAGGACTTCCCCGGCGCGCACCGCCTTCCCTGTGTAATCGACCCGGATGTCGCGCACCCAGCCCGCGAACTTCGGCGAGACCTCGGTGCGTCGCGTCTCGTCGTAGGTCACGCGCCCCGCGGCGCGGATGGTGGTCGAGAGATCGCGGATCTGGACCGCCTCGGTCTTGACCCCGATCGCCTGCCGCCGTGCCGAGTCGATCCGCACCGCCCCGGCAACATCCCCGGTCATGGGCGCGCTCGAGTCGACGCCCGCGGCGGGACTCCCGATCGCAGGCGTGCCCCCGCTGAACGAAACGCGCTTCAGCGTCGTGCTCACCCGATAGGACGCCTCCGCGGTTCCGCTCGGGTGGCGGATGCGGATTCCCGCGTCCCATTCGCCTGCCATACCGATGCCGTATTTCGCCTCGTAGACGCCGCCGGAAGCCTCATGCACCTCCCCGCGGCTCTCCATCCGGGGCATCGCGCCCATCGCCTCCATCGAGATGATGACGTCCACCATGGCGCCCCGGACGGGAGCGCCGCTGGTGTCGCGGATCGCGATCTCGAGCAGGTTGTCGCCCACGCTCGGATTCGCCGGGCGGTTTCGAACCGAAACCCGGAAGGGACCCACTTGCTCGCCCGCACCCTGTGTGGCGGCGTCCCCGCCCTGTTCCGCGCCCCGTCGCCCGCAGCCGACGACCGGAATCGCGGCGAGGGCGGCGGTCACGGCCAGCGCCGCGACGATGGCCCGGACCGAGACCTTGCTCTTGGCACTCATCGGGCCTCCTCCTCGGCGGTGGTGGCGCCCACCGCCCTTTCCAGATCCGCGAAATTCTGTGAGTAACCCACCTGAGCCCGGTAGAGGTCGAATCGCGCGCGGGCCAGATCGCGCTCCGCGTTCAGGAGCGCGGAAAAAGCGGCGCGGCTGTTCTCGTAGCTCGCGCGGACGGCCCGCAGCGCCCGCTCCGTCGCAGGGACTACGCGCTCCTGGATGACGTGAATCTCATGTTCCGTTTCCTGAACGCTCGCGAGCGAGGTCTCCACCTCGACCGCGATCTGTGTTTCGGCGGCTCTTCGCCGGAAGCCGATCTCCTCGACTCCAGCGCGCGCCGATCGCACCGCGGCGCCGCTCCTGCCGAGCTGGATCGGGAGGTTCATCGCGAGCCCGAACTGGGGCCGCCACTCGCGCTCCGCCATGAAGCGGTCGTAGCGCGCGGTGAATGTGAGATCGGGAAGGCGCTGCCGGCTGGCGAGCGAAAGCTCCGAGGCCTTCGACTCCCCCTGCGCCGCCCAGCTCCGGAGCTCCGGCCTCTGCGCGCGGGCGAGCGCGAGGAGCGAATCGGATCGCGTGGGCGCGGGAGGTATCGGCAGCTCCGCGGGCGGGTCGGGAAGCGCGCCTCCTGGGTCGCGCTGGAGAAGCGCGTTGAGCCGAGCCGAGGCCACCCGCCGCTCCCGCGTGAGAGCCACGTCCTCGTGATCCAGCATCGCGATCTCGACGTCGGCCTGGAGCGCGTCCTCGAGACCCGCCGTGCCGGCCGAATAGCGCCCGACCGCGGTCCGGCGCACCTGGCCGAGGAGTTCCTTGATCTCCGCGTTGACCACTTGCCCTCGCGCGGCGAGAAAGTATTCGTAATAGGCTCGGCGCGCCTCGCGAAGGACATCGAGCCGGGAGGTCTTGTAGTCCTCGCCCATGGCGCGCGCCCCGGCCCGCGCCGCGCGCGCGCCAAGCCCGCGCTGCCCGAACAAAGGCAGGTGTTGCGAGATCGAGGCCATATACGCGGGCTCGACCTGAGCGCTCGACCAGCTCTGGGGCGCCGTCATGACCTCGAGCATCGGGTCCTCGAGACCGCCTGCCTGGTCGGCGGCAGCCTTGGCACCCTGCCACGCCGCCCGCATCGCGCCCAGGGAGGGATTCCGCTCGAGAACCGCGCTCTCGAGCACGGGGAGATCGAGCGTGGGCCTCGATAGGAGCGAATCGAGCGCCGGCGTTGGCAGAACCGGCGCTTGTGGAGCCGGCGCGGCCCCGCAGACCGAACCTCCTGCCTGCAGGCCGAGCGTCAGGAGCGCTATCGACGAGTAACGACGGAGCGACATGGGTAAGACCACCTCCCAGGGAATCGGGATCCAGGGTCCGAGCGAACGGGATTCCGTGCGCGCGGCTGAGAACTCACCTGTGCCGGCATGGCGTCATCGCGCGCGAAAACGGCGCGGCGAGGAACGAGCCGGAGCGGTCTGCTAGAGGCGGAGGGTGTTGTGGAGCGAAGCCGGTGAGTCGGTACTTCGAGGCGGAGATAGGGGCGCTCGCGCGGCCCGGAGCGAAACGAAAACGTCGCATCCCTCGGAGCCTGGAAGCGCGGCCAGGCCGGACATGGCGGTCTCCTGGGAGCGCGGAGCCGAGGGTACGATCCCCGGTGTCTGAGCCGTGGGTGATGCGGCCTCGAACCGGCAGCACGAGCCTGACGAAACCGACGCATGACGCGCGGGATTCTGAGGGCTGGCGCACACCGCGCAGGCCTTGGACTTAGCCGAACGCGACATCGGGCAATGCAGGCCGCTCGCCGCGAGCGGCGCGCCCTGTGACGCGACCAGGATTCCGAGAAGTAAAAGACTCGTCAGATGCCGTGTCACCCGATTCTCTCCGAAGTGGCCTCAGTGGGAACACTTACTAGAACCCGCGCCCACGGAGATTGCTCCCACAAAGCCCGGAGCGCAAGGGGCATTGGCCCTACCCCTTCTTTCGGCGCTCTTCACGCGAACCTTTCGCAACCTTTTCAACCATGCTACCTACGGACCATGCGTCGTGCGGGTGACACGGGTTAGTGTCGCCAAGACTTCGTCCCGTACCGGCCGCGCGATGCGCGGTCTCGAATGGAGGGGACGCGATGACTGCAGCGACGAGACACGCTTGGTGCGCGTTCGGATTCCTGCTCCTGGCCCTGACCGGGGCCTTGCCGAATGAGGCGACGGCCGCGGCGTTCCGCCACGCGAAGACGTTCGTCCTTCCCGCGGCCGAGACGGTCCACGACGACCTCTATGCCGCGGGCACCGTCGTGGATATCCAGGGCACCGTGGACGGCGATCTCGTGGTCGCGGGCCAGACCGTCACGATCGGCGGGGTCGTGACCGGAGACGTGATCGCCGCGGGCCGCGACGTGACCATTTCGGGCAGCGTCGGCGGCACGGTGCGCGCGGCGGGGAACGCGCTGACGATGGACGGGAGCGTCGGACACGACGTGGTGGCGGGCTGCGCCACGCTGGTGATCGGCCCGCGCGCGACGGTCGGCAGGGACGTGCTCGCCGGCGCCGGGGATGCGTCGTTCAGCGGACGCGTCGCGCGCGACGTGCGGGCCGGCGGACGCGAGGCGACCTTCTCGGGTTACGTGGGCGGAAACGCGTACGTGCGCGCCAAGGAGCTCCGCCTCGCCGAGGGCGCGGTCTTGGAGCACGACCTCTTCTACACCAGCCGGAACACGCTCGAGAAATCCCCGGGCGCCATCGTGCGGGGACGCGTCGAGCAGCACGCGCCCCAGGGGGCCGCGCGCCGGAGGCACACAGGAGGCCCGATTCTAGGATGGCTCCGCGGACTGATCGGCTTCGTCATCCTTGGCTCGCTCTTCCACCTCCTATTCACAAGCGCGGGCGGGCGCACCCTCGAAGCGCTCGGGCGGGCGCCCTGGACGAGCCTCGGGGTTGGCGTCCTGCTTGCTTTCGGATTCCCTTGCGCGGCCGCCTTCCTGTTCATCGTGGGTCTGATCTTCGGGGGCTGGTGGATCGCGCTGGGCGCCCTCGTGCTCTTCTTTTTCGCGCTCGCGGTCGGATACGTGATCGCGGCGACCTATGCGGGGCGCTGGCTTCTCGCGCGCTCCGGCCGCGGCGATGCGGCATTCGGGTGGCCGCTGGTCGCGGGGCTCGCGGCACTCGGGCTGGTGACTGCGATTCCCTTCCTGGGCAAGCTGGTTGGATTCCTGGCCGCGCTCTTCGGTCTCGGCGCGCTCGCGATGGCGTGGAACCGCGCGAGGAGCGCGGACCATCGAACGCCGCCAACGGCTTAGCACCCAGACGTCCGCGGCTACTTGAGGAGCCTCGAGAGACGGCGGTCTTTGAGGGGCTTGCCCCCGGTCTGGCAGCCCGGGCAGTAGAAGAGATCGTGGTCGGCGAAGGAGACGCGCGCGATCGTGGCGCCGCAGGCCGGGCAAGGCGCTCCCGCGTGGTCGTGGACGGCGTAGTGTTCGCGCGGCTCGCGCTGCGGCAGCTCCCCCGAAGCGCTGCGGCGTAGTTTCTCGGTCTGCTCCGAGAGCACGCGCAGCAGGGCCGCGTGGAGCGCGCGCGTCTCTTCCTTCGTCAGCGAGCCTGAGAGCTTCATGGGAGAGAGCCTCGCTTCGTAGAGGATCTCGTCGGAGAGTCCGTTTCCGATTCCCGCGATCGTCCGCTGGTCGGTGAGCAGGGTCTTGAGCCGGCGGGATGCCCCGCCCAGCGCCTCCGCGAACCGTTCCAGGGTCAGCTCTCCGCGCGCGGGATCGGGTCCCAGCCGGGCCAGGTCCGGCACGAGGGCTAAGTCCTCGACCAGCCACAGTCTCGCCCGCTTCTCCTTCCCATGCTCGACCAGGTTCAGGCGGGTGCCGTCGTCGAATTCGATCCGCGCGGAGAGATTCTTCGGGTACGCCGCTCCGGGCGCCTTCGCGGCGCCACCGCGTTTCGCGGCGCCGGCAGCCTTCGGGGCGGCCGCCGTCACCTCGATCCTGCCGGCCCGCATGAGATGGATCACGATCGCGCGCCGCGACTCGGTCTCGAGCGCGATGTACTTCCCCACGCGCACCGGGAGGCTCAGGAATTCGCCGGCGAAACTCTCCGGCGAGGGCGAGGCGGTCTGCAACAGGGCGGGCTGCCGGATTAGGAGGGATTCGATGCGTCGCCCCGAGATCCGGGCCGCAAGGTTCTCGGCCAGGATCTCGAGGAACGGAATTTCGGGCACGAGCTGTCGGGCTACTCGAGGCGCGTGGCGAGGATCAGCTTGGAGTGAAACGGAGGCCCGAGCGGCCGCGTGAACCGGACGCCGAACCCTTCCTGCGCCAGCCAGCCCGAGATCGTCTCGGCGCAGTACGCGCGTCCCTTGTCGAAGAGCACGAACATGAGGAGCGAGTGCATCGCCGCCTCCGGCGGCTTGATCTCGTCGGGCTCGGTCATGACACCATGGACCAGGAGCGTGCCGCCCGGACGCAGCGCCTCGCGCGCCTTCGAGAGGATCAGCCTGCCGTTCTCCTCGCTCTCCGTCTGGAAGACATTCGAGAGCAGCACGGCGTCCACGGGGCCCGGGAACGGATCGCTCCGGTAGTCGCCCGTGCGGTAGGTGATCCGGTCCTCCAGCCCCTCGGCGGTGAGGATCTCGTGCGCGGCCTCGATCGTCGGCGCCAGGTCGAAGAGGATCGCCTTGAGATCGGGAGTCGCGCGCGCATATTCGGCGGCGAAGATTCCCGACCCGCCCGCGACGTCCAGAAGCGTCGTTCCGGGAAGGAGCGGCGCCATCTCCACCACGCGGCGAGCGGCCTGGCGGCTGTTCGTGTGCACCGCGCGGATGTAGCTCTTGACGTTGGCCTGATCCCCGCTCAGGAGGGCGTCGCTCGAGAACCGGTGGACCGGCACGCCTTCCTTCACCCCGCGCGCGAGATCGCGCCAGGAGAGATAGAGGTCGGACGCGAGATCGAGCATCCCGGTCGCGTCTCCATCGACGCCCGGGACGAGATAGGGAGCCAGCTCGCGCGGCAGCACGTACGTCGCGCCGTGCTTGTGCAGGAGCCCGAGCGCGACGAGTGCGTTCAACAGGCGCTCGGTCCCGCGCGGGTCGGCATCGCAGCGCCGCGCCACGTCCTCCGCGACCTGGGGCTTCTGATGGATCACCGAGAAGAGACCCAGCGAATGCGCCGCGAAGAGCGCGGCGGATTCCTGGTAAGCGTTGAGATTCCGGCGAAGCCGCCCGACCGGAGATTCCTCGACCGCCGGCATCGGCCGCGGCGGCCCTTCTCCGGCGCTCTGGATTCCGACCCGGTTGGGCCTGCGGGGCCGGTCGCTCCTGCGATCGTCGCGGTCGCCGGGGCGTCCGCCTGGGCGCGGTCCGCGGTGCACCGGCGCTTGCGGGCGTCCCCCGCGCGGCTGCGGCGGGCGTTGCTGATTCTGATTCAGGTATTCCAGCTCTTCAGGCGGGATCCGTGTTCCGTATTGCGGATGCTCCCGGATGGCGGGTTTCCCTCCCGCGCGCGGACCCTGAGCCCGCGGACCCTGAGCCCGCGGACCCTGAGGCCGCGGACCCTGAGGCCGCGAAGCCGGAGGCCGGGGACCCTGAGGCCGCGAAGCCCTCTGCGGATTTCCGCCGCCGGGACCGCCGGCGGGACCGCCTCCGCGGCGCGGCCAATCGCGCTCGCCCGGTCGTCCCGGACGCTGGGGCCTTGCGCCCGGCGACTGGGGACCGCGCGCCCACGGCTTCACGTTCGGTGGTTTGGGCTGAGGCCAGCGGCGGGTCCCTCCCGGGGGGGGATTGACCGCCTGTCCGCGCCGGATGGGCGACGGACCCTCGGGTCGGTCCGAGCGGAATGGACGGGGAGACGGCACACGAACCCGATCGTCGGAATCGGACTTCGGGGTCTTGCGGGCGGGACGTCGGATCGGCTTCATACGAGGAAAATAATCATAGCATGAGGTCCTGGGCTCGGGAAAAAAGTGGTCAACGCCTTGATCGTGGCCGGGGCCGGCACATCCGTGGGCCCGCGGCTCAGGACAGGGATGAGCGTACGAGGTCGCTCAGCAGTTTTCCATCCCCGCGTCCCTGCGCGCGGGCCTGCACTTCCTTCATGACGCGCCCCATGTCCTTCATCGAGGTCGCGCCGAGCTCGGCGATCACCGCGCGCACCATCTCGCGCGATTCCGCTTCGGAGAGCGTCGCGGGCAGGTATTCCTCCACGACCGTGAGCTCGCTCTGGATCTTGGCTACTTCCTCGGTCTTTCCGAGCTTCTGGTACTCGGCGATCGAGTCCTTGAGCTTCTTCGCGTACGACTGGAACGCGCGAATCGCTTCGTTATCGGGCAACGTCGCGATCGAGACGTCCTTCTTCTTCTCGACCAGGATCGCGCTCCGGAGCATGCGGAGCGTGGAAAGGCGCGCCTGATTCCCGCCCTTCAACGCCGCCTTCATGTCATCGTTCAGGCGCTCCTCGAGCATCGGTTGGAGAGTATACCAGAATGTTGACAGGGGGAGTAAAAGCCGCCAAACTGCCGCTTCCCAACCCCATCCCGTCGGATTTCCGGAGGAACAGAATGACCCGGTTCTACTGCCGAGCCGCCCTCAGTATGACCCTGGCGGCCGTCCTCGCCATGTCCGCGGCGCACATGGCGCATGCCGTGGAGGAGCGAGGGTGGCTTTCGCTCGAGACGGGCGCCGATCTCTACGATCCCGAACAGGCCCTCCGGGACGCGCCCTCCTTCGGGCTTCGGGCGACGGCGTTCCTGACCCGATGGGTGGGCGTGGAAGGCCTGTACCACAGAGCCTCGACCCGGCAGGATCCTCCGACGCTCGGAGACGCGACCGTATCCCACTACGGCGGCGGGCTCATCCTCACGCCGCAGCGTTACTCCTGGGTCCTCCCCTATCTCTACGGCGGCATCGGCTCCATCAAGGTGGATCGGGACGGGTTCGGCGCGGCCAAGACGTCGGGCGCATTCCACGGCGGCCTGGGCGCGGTGTTCCGGGCCGGCGAGCGTATCGGAATCCGCCTCGACGCGCGCGACGTGAGCTACAAGCAGGAGGACGGCCCCGGGCGCCCGACCCGGGTGAACGAAGTACAGATCTCGACCGGGATCACCGCGTTCTGGTTCGGCCGCCCGCGCGACACCGATGCGGACGGCGTTCCGAACAAGAACGACAAGTGCCCGGCGACTCCGGCCGGGGCGGTGGTGGACGCGGGCGGATGTCCGCTGGATACCGACGGCGACAAGGTCTACGACGGGCTGGACAAGTGCGCGGGAACCCCGCCCGGAGCCGTCGTGGACGCCAGCGGCTGCCCGATCGACAGCGATGCCGACGGCGTCTTCGACGGCATCGACAAATGTCCCGACACCGCCAAGGGAATCCTGGTCGATGCCCAGGGCTGCCCCATGGACAGCGACGGGGACACCGTGTACGACGGCCCCGATCAGTGCCCGGACACGCCCAAGGGCTCGATCGTGGACAAGAACGGATGTCCGCTCGACGCCGACGGCGACGGGGTTCCGGACGGGATCGACAGCTGCCCGTCAACGCCTGCGGGCGCGGAGGTGAACGCGGGGGGATGCCCGATCGCGCTGAGCCCCACCGAGCGCGACCTCATGCAGGATTGGATGATCCGCCTGACCGACGTCGGATTCGTCGCAGACTCCGTGAAGCTCACACCGGAGGGCATGGAGCGCGTCGATGCCGTGGGAGACATGATGGCCCAATGGCCCATGCTCAAGTTCGACGTCGGGGTGCATTCGGACAACCTGGGCGAGGACGCCAGAAGGCAGCCGTTGAGCCACCTCCGCGCGCGATACATCCTCCAGTACATCCAGTCGAAGCATCCGACCCTGAACCCGAAGAACTATTACTACACGGGCTACGGCGATACGCAGCCCATCGCGTCCAACGGGACCCCCGCGGGTCGCGCACAGAACCGCAGGGTGGAATTCAAGCTGCTGACGATGGACGCGCTGACGCAGGAACGCGCGCGACGGGAGTCCTTGGGCACGACCGCGGTGCCGCCCGCGCCCGGCCTCGGCCGCAGAGCGCCGGCAGAGCATGGATCAAGGGACCTGGGCCCCCAGGGCACCGGCGGGGCGCCGACGCCTCCCGATTCGATTCCTCCGGCGCCGTCACCCCCGGACAAGCCCCCGCCGCCTCGCTCGCCTTCGCCGCCCGACTCGACTAAATAGAGGCGCTCCGGCGCGGCCGGCCTTCCTCCCCCTCCACCATTGCCGCAAGCGTGGAGCGGAGGGGCGTCGGGATGAAATCCAGCTCCGCGCGCGTGCGCGCGTTCTCGACGGGCGCGAGTCGTTTCAGATGCAGGACCAGCTCGCGCGGCAGCACGAGCTGGCGGAGGAACGAGTGTCTCGGCAGGACCGGCGTGAGGAGCCCCAGTTCCTCCACCAGCAAGTCCGGCAGACGCCTCCGGGGCGCCGGCACTCCCGACAGCTCGGTCAGGAGGTCGAAGACCTCGCCCAACCGGATGCAATCCCCCGTCGCGAAGTAACGCCGGCCTCCCCGCCCCCTCTCGATCGCCGACGCGACACAGCGGCCCACGTCCGTTCCGTTCGTGATGGCGAGCCAGGCCTCGCTCAGGAAGCGGAACGGAAGCTCACGGCTCAGGAAGGCCTTCACGAACCCGCCAAGGATCGTGCTCCCTCCCGGCTGCGCGAGCACGCCGGGGCTCACCACCATCGTGGTCATTCCGCCCGATCGGTTCGCTTCCAACACCAGGGCCTCCGCCTCGTATTTCATGCGGACGTACTCGGATTCGTAGCGCCCGCCCGGAGGCGTCTCCTCGTTGACGGGGGCGCTCGGGTCCTCGCGCTCCTGCACGGTCCCGGTATATCCGATGAGCAGGAAGACCCGCGCGCCTGCGCTCTGCGCCTCGGCCAGGAGCGCCTCGGTTCCCGCGACGTTGATCCGGCGCTGCGCGTCCCGCGCCAGACTCGCGAAACCGGTGCGCGCGGCCGCGTGAACCACGACGTCGCATCCTTCGGCGATGCCCCGGAGCGTATCGGGGCGGGCGAGATCCGCGCGGACGATCTCGACGGGAGGCGCGGACGAGAATGCCTGGAGCGATGGCGGACCGCCGAGGACCGAGTCCAGGGAGGCCTGGTGTTCGACCACCCGGAGCGGAACCTGGAACCGCGCGAGGGAGGGCCACAGCGCGCGCCCGACCGCGCCGGTGGCGCCGGTGACGAGAATTCGTCTGGGTTGGTAGGAGGATCGCATGGATGTGAGCACGGCGCGTGACGCGTACGCGGCGCGCGTGAGCCAGGAGTCTATCACCGCTTGACCCTCGCCATGCGATGGAGTCTTCTTCCAGGATGGCCAAGCAGCCCGGGACCCACGAGCGGAAATCCGTCTTCGTCCTCGCCGGATTCGAGCGCTGGGCGCTCCCCCGGATCGCGGCCGCGCTCCCCGGCTGGGTGGTCCCCGACCATATGACCCTTCTGGGCGTTCTCGCGGCGACCTGGATCGCGGTCGCCTACGCGCTCTCGAACCGGAACGAGCACTGGCTCTGGGCCGCGAGCGCCGGACTCATCGTGCACTGGTTCGGCGACAGTCTGGATGGAACGCTCGCGCGGGTTCGGAAGATCGAGCGTCCGCGCTACGGGTACTACCTGGATCATCTCACCGACGCCTACTCGACGACCGCGATCGGCATCGGACTGGGGCTATCCCCCTACATGCTGCTCTCGGTCGGACTGGCGATCGTGATCGCCTACTTGGTGCTCTCCATCAACGTCTATCTTGAGACCCACGCCTTCGGAGAGTTCCAGTTCGGCTACGGCTGGATGGGTCCGACCGAAGCGCGCGTGCTCCTGATCGCGCTCAACACGCTCGCGCTCTTCCGCCCGCCGCTTCCCTTTCACGTCGGCGTCGTGGGCGCCACGGTCTTCGACGTGATCGGAGCGCTCGTCGCGCTCGCCATGGCGGGACTCCTCCTCCAGCGGGTCGTGACGAATTTGCGGCGGCTCGCGGCGCTGGAGCCGGCCCGGAAGTGACCCGGGGCCGTGCGCGCGTGTCTAACCCTTGCGCGCGGGGATGGTCAGGTCGACGAGACTCTCCACGGTGGCGAGCAGCTCCGCGGGCTCGACCGGTTTGGCCAGATGCGTCTGATATCCGGCACGCAACGCGCGGGTGCGATCTTCCGAGCGCGCAAATGCGGTGAGCGCGATGGCGGGAACGGTGGCGAGGGCGCCCCCCGCGCGCCGGATCCGACGCATCAGCTCGTAGCCATCGACGTTTGGAAGCCCGATATCGCTGATGAGGATGTGCGGCCGCGCCGTGGCCAGGCACGTGAGCGCCTCGGACGCGGAGGCCGCGGTCTGGACCTCTGCCTGGTGCGCTTCCAGAATGCGCCGGAGCAGATCGCGCGTGTCCGGCTCGTCCTCGACG
>JBGPHU010000010.1:0-30145 GCA_041484545.1 Candidatus Eiseniibacteriota bacterium
CGGCGGAGGGCCTGGGCCTGAACGCGGGGGAGCACTACGCTCCGGGAGACACGCCTGGCGAGCTGGGTGGGCAGGTCGCGACGCTACTGCTCTCGCCAGCCGTGCGGGACGTGTACCGGCAACGCGGCCGCGCGCTCGCGGAGGAACGCTGGGCGCAGGACGTGGTGGCCGAAATGCAGAATTCCCTCTGCGCGGCGGTCGCGCGGTGAGCCGTCAACCCTGAGCGGGACGCCTCGTACACGTGTCGGGAAATAGCCCAGCCCTCGGAACGTTCCTCGAGCCAGGCTCTTGAGAAGTTCCTTTGGATGGGCCGGGCTCATCTCACGATTCGTGAGACTTGACAGCTTGAAGCTCGAAGAAGAGATTCTCCGCGCGAAACACGAACGCGAACAACTGTTCCCACCGGTCGGGGAACCGATTGGCGAGTGCGGCGACGCCGGTCATGCGCCAGATACGAGGAAAGAGAATTTCGCGCCTGACGATCCGATAGAGAGGGTCGGCGTAAGCCGTGCGCGGCTTGAGAACATCGAACCCGTCGAGAGCGAAAACCCCGAACGATCTCCGATGCGTTGGATCGTTGTACGCGTAGTAGCTGCTGTAGTGGGGGGTCCGGATCCTCACGGTCGCTCCCTCTCGAGCCACGCGGTGCACCTCTCGCAACACTCGAGGCACGTCCTCAAGGTGCTCCAGGATGTCCTGCATGACAATCAAATCGAAGGAGTCGGACGCAAGGGGATAAGGGAACTGATCTAGATCGTGGATCAGGTCGGCCTGTGATCTGGAACTGATGTCCACGCCCACGATCTCGGTGGCCAGGGAAGCGCCTGGAAATTGAAGCTTCACCAGTCCACAGCCGAGGTTCAAGACACGAAATTCGGCTTTGGCAATCGGATCACTCCGAGGAGCTGGGGTGACCGGGTCCGTCGTGGCTCCTTCGCGCATGGTGAATAGATTACGCTACCGGGGAGGTCTTCGCGAAGGGCATGCGTCATCCTCTCGAAAGGAGGAGCCCCCGGCCCCTGAGCCACACCGTCCGCCACTCGTCGGGCCGCACCACCAACGCGGCCCACGCCGCGAGCGCGAGGACTCCCAACGCCGCGCCGACCACCGTGCGCGGCGTGAAGACCCCCAGACCAACGAGGAGCGCGAAGGAAGCGAGAAGCAGGCGCCGGTTGTCGGGCCCGAGGTGGAACCGGAGGGCTTTCCTCGCGAGGGCGTAGTGGAGCGCGGCGTGGCTGATATGCGCGGCCACGTAAGCGATCACGACGCTACGTAGCCCCACGCGGTCCACAAGGAGGGTGAAGACCACGAGCATCGTGATCCCGTAGACCAGGTCGAAGAGCACCCACGGCCGGAGGCGGTTCTTCGGCACCAGCCAGATCCCGCACACCCACGCGATCGTGCGGAAGTAGTCCCCCAGGAACTGGAACGGGAGCAGCCCGAGGGCCGGCAGAAACTTTCCCGAGTAGAAAAGCGGGATCCAGATCGGGGCGCCGGCGAGCATGGCCCCCGCGGCGCCGGTCATGAGGAGGAGCGACAGCCGGAGCGACTGGCGCATGGTGGCGACCGTGTCCGCGTCCTCCCGCTGTGCCGCGATCTGGGGCCAGACGATCGCGGTGATCGAGTTCAGGATGAGCGGCATGTAGAGCCCGGAGATCCCGACGCAGACCTGGTAGATGCCGTTGGGTGTAAGACCCATTTTCGATACGAGCACCGAGCGGACGATGAGCAGCACCAGGGTCGAGGAGAGCCCGACCAGGAGCGCGCTCGATCCGTAGCGCATGAGGGGCCGGAGGAGCGCGCGGTCGATGGCAGGGCTGCGCGCTTCCACGGGCGCGGTCGCGTTCCTCCGCACCATCCATCCGCTGGCGAGCACGTACACCGCCGCGACAACGACGAGCTGCGCCACGGCCCCCGGCAGCCGGAAAAACCACGCCAGCGGGATGATCGTGACGATCGACGCAAGGGCGATGATCCCGTTCAGGCCGGCCATGGCCTTCACCGCCTCGTAGCCTTGCAGGATCGAGACCCGGAGCGACGCGATGGCCGAGAGAGGAACGACCGCGGCGCCGACGAGGATGACCCAGGTCCACTGGCGGTCGTGGTAGAGCGCGTCGGCCAGCCACGGAGAGGCGAGCGCGGTCAGCGCGGCGAGCGCCAAGCCGACGATCCACGTGAGCGTGAGCGACGTCGAGCGCACCCGCTTCGCGAGGTTGAGATCGCCTCGGGCGCGCGCGCTCGCGACCATCGCGGTCACGCCGTTGCCAAGGCCGATCGTCGCGAGGGGGACGAGCGTGGCGGTGAGGGTGGAGAGCTGCGCCAGGAGCCCGGTTCCGGCGGGGCCCAGGAGCGCCGCGAGGACCTTCGCGCGGAGGATGGCCGCGACAACGGTTGCGGCCGAGCCGAGCCCCAGGAGCGCGGTCGAGCGGATCAGGCGGCGCACGGGACCTTGGGGCGCCTTGCCCTAGCGGGCTCCGTACATGCGCTCGTAGTAGTGCCGGTACTCTCCGGAGCGGACCGCTTCCCACCACGCGCGATTCTTGGCGTACCAGTCGATCGTCGCGACGATCCCGCGCTCGAACGGGACGGCTGGCGAGAACCCGGTCTTCTTCTTGAGCTTGGACATGTCCAGGGCGTAGCGCCGATCGTGTCCCGGCCGGTCGGTCACGTGCTTGACCAGCGTGTCCGGCTTCTTCAGACGTTGCAAGATTAGCGCCGTGATCTCGAGGACCGACTTCTCGTTTCCGGCGCCGATGTTGAAGGTCTCACCCTCCACGCCGGGCGCCTCGAGGATCGAGATCATCGCGGAGCAATGATCATCGACGTGGATCCAGTCGCGCGTGTTCCTTCCGCTTCCGTAGATCGGCACGGGCAGGTCTTGCAGCGCGTTCGTGACGAAGAGCGGGATCAGCTTCTCGGGGTGCTGGTATGGGCCGTAGTTGTTGCTGCACCGCGTCACGACGGTCGGCACCCCATAGGTGGCGTAATAGGAGTAGGCGAGCCGCTCGCCTCCGATCTTCGAGGCGGCGTAGGGATTGCGCGCCAGGAGCGGCGACTCCTCGGTGGCGGCGTCGCTCAGGATCTCGCCGTAGACCTCGTCGGTCGAAACCTGGGCGAAGCGGCGCACGCGCGCGCGGCGCGCTTCCTCCAGCAGCACATAGACCCCGAACGTGTCGGTGAGCACGAATTCGTGCGCGCGCTCGATGGAGCGGTCCACGTGGGTCTCGGCCGCGAAATTGACCACGATCTCACAGCCTTCCATGGCGCCCGCGACCGCCTTCGCGTCGCAGATGTCACCCTTCACGAACCGGTATCCGGGGTCTCCGGCGAGCGACTCCAGATTGGCAAGATTGCCCGCGTAGGTGAGCTTGTCGAGCACGGTGATCCGCGAGTCCGGGAACCGCTTCCGGATCATCCTCGCGAAATTCGAGCCGATGAACCCCGCGCCTCCGGTGACCAGGAATCGCGCGCGCGTGAGGTCCAGCGCGTCCCGGGCCTCCGGCGCGTCGGCCGCCCGCCCCGGCGCGTCAGCCATCTTTCCGGTCCCAGTCGTACGGAATGTCCTTCGTGTGCGGATCGATCCGGTATTCGTCGGGCTTGTCGTACTTGTAGAGCTCGGTCGGGACGTTCACCAGCATCGCGGGCTCGGTACCGATCCCCTTCATTCCGTGCACGACGCCGGGCGGGATCGACACCAATATTGGGTTCTTCTCCCCCATGAAGAACTCGTTGATCAGCCCCTTCGTGGGAGATCCTTCCCGCTGGTCGTAGAGAACGACCTTCATCATCCCCTTCACGATCACGAAGTGGTCGGTCTGCACCTTGTGGAAGTGCCAGCCCTTCACCACGCCGGGGTAGGCGACCGATACGTAGGACTGCCCGAAGCGCTGGAAGAAGGGATCGTCGGAGCGCATCATCTCCATGAGATAGCCGCGCTCGTCCGCGATGATCTTCAGCGGTTTCACGTTGACACCCTGGATCAACTTCATCAAGCCCTCCCCACGGAGGTGTATTGGAACCCGAGCCGCCTCACGGTCACGGGATCGTAGACGTTCCTGAGATCCACGAGGTTGCGCCGGCGCATCACGCGTCGGATCTTCACCAGATCCAGCTTCCGGAATTCGTTCCACTCCGTCACGAGGATGAGCGCGTCGGCCCCCTTGGCGGCGTCGTAGGCGTTTGCGCCGAACGTGACCTCCGAGGGCACCTCGGGGTTGCCGCGCCGCACGGCAGGGTCATAGGCGCGCACGCGAATTCCCTTCTGGATCAGGGCGCGAATGATCCCTAGCGCGGGCGATTCGCGGAGATCGTCGGTGTCCGGCTTGTAGCTCAGGCCAAGAACGGTGGCCACGCGCGGCCCGCGGCCCTTGAGGGCCGCGAGCGATTTCTGGATGGCTGTCTGCAGCTGCGCCTTGTTCGTCTCGATCACGGCCCCGACCACCCGGAGCGGCACCCCCGCGGCCTTCGCGAATGCACGCAGCGCGACCGTGTCCTTGGGAAGACACGATCCGCCGAAGCCGGGACCCGGGTGCAGGAACTTGGGGCCGATCCGGCGGTCGAGACCCATTCCCTTGGCGACGTCGCGGATGTCGGCGCCGAGCGCCTCGGACAGATTGGCCATCTCGTTCACGAAAGAGATTTTCGTCGCCAGGAACGCGTTGGCGGCGTATTTCACCAATTCCGCCGTGCGAAGGTCGGTGACCAGGGTCGGGGTCTCGAGCAGGTACAGGGGCGCGTAGATGCTGCGTATGGCCTTCCGCGCCCGCTCCGTATTCGCGCCGATCACGATCCGGTCGGGGCGCATGAAATTCTCCACCGCCGTCCCCTCGCGGAGGAATTCAGGGTTGCTGGCAACGTCGAACGAAACCCGGCGCTTGGCGTACTTCTTCAAGATTGCCTGCACCTTGTCCCCCGTGCCGACGGGAACGGTGCTCTTCTGCACCACCAGCCGGTAGCTCGGCATAGCCTGGGCCACGGTCTTTGCCACTTCGAAGACCGCGCGCAAGTCCGCGGTCCCGTCCCGGCGCGGCGGCGTGCCCACACAGGTGAAAATGACCTCTCCCCAGCGCGTCGCCTGCTCGAGCGAGGTGCCGAACCGAAGCCTTCGCTCGCGCATGTTGCGCGCCACGAGGTCTTTCAGCCCCGGCTCGTAGAACGGAATCTCGCCGCTCTCGAGGAGGTCGATCTTGCTCCGGTCGACGTCCACGCAGAGCACCTCGTTCCCAAAATCCGCCAACCCGGCGCCGCTCACCAGTCCCACGTAGCCGGTTCCTACGACGACGATCCGCAAGTCTCCTCCTTCAGTGCCCGGTCTCGCGCTGTACCCGCTCGCGCGCGTCCTTGTAGAGATCCTCCAACGTCCGTTCGATCGGAATCTCGGGAAGCCAGCCGGTGCTGGCCTCGAGCTTACCCGGATCGCCTACCAGAAAATCGGAATCCCGGGATCGGATTCGCGTCGGATCCTGAACGATCGTGGGCCTGAACCCGGCGATGCCGCACAGGCTGTCGAGCAGGTGGCGCATGATATGCCCATGACCCGAGCAGACATTATAGGCTTCCCCCTGCGCCCCCCGCTCCAGGAGGAGCCGGTACGCCCGCACCACGTCGCGCACGTCCCCGTAGTCTCGTACGCCTTCGAGATTCCCAACCTTGATCTCCGCCGCGGCCAAGCCTGCGTGGATGCGCGCGAGCTGCTCGGCGAAGCCCGCGAGCGCGAACCGCGGATTCTGCCCCGGTCCCGTGTGGCTGAACGTGCGCGTCCGGATGACGCGAAGTCCGTAGCAGGCGGCGTAGAGATCCCCGAGTGAGTCCTGCGCCACCTTGCTGAGGGCGTAGGCGTTCATCGGCTTGAACGGGGCGTCCTCCCGGATCTTCTGCCCGGGCGCGCCCGTACCGTAGACGTCCGCGGACCCGATGAGGAGGACGATGGCCTCCGGGGCCTCCGTCCGCACGACTTCCAGCACGTTCAGCGCCCCGCCGGCGTTCACGCGGTAGGTCTCGGCGGGGCGGCGAATGGACTCGGAGCCCGAGGCCTGGGCCGCCAGGTGTACGATCCGCTCCGGCTTCGTCTCCAGGACGCACCCGCGGATCTGCTCGAAGTTGGTGACGTCGAGGGGACGGTGGCTCTTGAGATGACATCGGAGGACCTCGTCCTCCTCGGAATCCCCGAGCGGCACGTGGTCCGCGCCGTTCAGCTCCTCCTCGGGGTTCTTTGCCAGCTCCCGCGCGAGGTGGCGCCCCACGAAGCCCGAGACGCCGGTGATGAGCGTGCGCAAGGGTCTAGCGGGCCCTCCAGTACTCCAGGAGGTCGCGCAGGGTCGTCTCGAACGGGATCGTGGGCGCCCAGCCGGTCGCCTGCTTGAACTTTCCCGCGTCCCCCAGCAGCACCGGCACGTCCGAGGGACGCATGCGGGCCTGGTCCTGCTCCACCTTCACCTTCGCCTTCGTCATGCCCAGAAGACAGTCGAGCATGGATCGGATCGTCCAGGCGCGTCCGGAGCAGATGTTGTAGACCTCGCCCGCCTGCCCCTTCTCGAGAGCCAGCCAGTAGGCCCGCACAACGTCGCGCACGTCGCTGAAATCGCGGCGCGCGTCGAGGTTTCCGACCCGAATCACGGACGGGCGGCGCCCCTTTTCGATGTCGGCGATCTGCTTCGCGAAGTCGGAGCACACGAAGACGGGTCCGCGCCGCGGCCCCTCGTGATTGAAGCCGCGCGTGCGGATGACGGGGAGCTTGAAACTCATGAAGTACTGGTAGCCCAGCATGTCCTGCCCCACCTTGCTCACCGCGTAGGGGGACAGGGGGCGGAGCGGGTTGGATTCCTTGATGGGAAGCTCGTTCTCGTAGACCATGCCGTACTCCTCGCTGGAGCACGCGAGCTGGATGCGCGGCATGATGTGGAGCTTCTTCACGGCCTCGAAGATGTTCAACTGACCGATGATGTTCGTGACCAGCGACTCGGTGGGGGCGGTCCAGGAGGTCGGCACGAAGCTCTGCGCCGCGAGATGGAAGATCCAGTCGGGCCGCGCCTCGTCCAGCACGTCGCGGACGGAGGAGGCGTCCCTGAGGTCGCACTCGACCATCCGCACCTTGTCGAGGAAGTGCTCGACGTTTTCGGTGCGGCTCCTCCAGCGCTGGATGCCGATGATCTCGACGCCCTTCTTCTCCGCCAGGATGTAGTCGACCAGGTGGCTGCCCGCGAAACCCGTGATTCCGGTGACCAATACCTTCATTCGTTCGTCCTCTCTCAGGATGACGTGGCGGTCATGGTGGCCATCAGGGCCGCGACCGCGGCATTCGGATCGCTCGATTCGAGAATCGGCCGTCCCACCACGACGAAGTCGGCGCCTTTGGCAAAGGCTTCCGGCAGGGAGAGCGTCCGCTTCTGATCGTGCGCCGCGTCCCGGGGCCCGCGGATGCCGGGCGTGACGATCAGGAACGGGGGCGGAAGCGCGCCGCGCAGGGAGACGATCTCCTGGGGCGAGGCGACGACACCGCCGGCGCCCGCATCGCGCGCAAGCCGCGCGAGCCCCAGAACCTTGTCCTCGAGCGTGGTGCCGGGGTTCCAGAGAGCCGGAATCTCGCTGCCGTCGAGGCTCGTGAGCATGGTGACGGCGAGGATGCGCGGCTTGGCCGGAAGTGATGCGGCCGCTTTCGCCGCCGCCGCGATCATGGCCGGCCCTCCCGCCGCGTGGACCGTGAGGAGCGAGATCGGCAGCCCCTCCAGCGTGAGCACCGCCTTCTCCACCGTGGCCGGAATGTCGTGGAGCTTGAGGTCGAGGAAGATCTTCTTGCCGCGGTCCGCCATCGCCTTCACCGCCTCGCGTCCCGAGGCGCAGAAGAGCTGGAGCCCGATCTTGTACCAGAGCACCGCGTCGCCGATGCGATCGACGTGCGCGAGGGCGCCGCGGAGATCGGGCTGGTCGAGCGCGACGATCAGGCGGTCGCGCACGCCGTGCGAATCCTTCACGTGATGCCTCCTTTGCCGCGCGCCACGCGCGCGGTGGCGGGGTGCGCCTTTCCGGCGCGGATGAAACCCCGCCCCGCCGGAACCTCCAGCGCGCCGATCAAGTCGGCGACCGAGGGAAGCTCCGCGCGGCGCAGGTAACTCTGGATCTCTTCCACGCAGGACTCCGGCAGCCCGGGGTTCGCGAAGAGCGCGGTCCCGACCTGAATCGCGGTGGATCCCACGAGGAGGAACTCCAGGGCGTCGCGGGGGATCGTGATCCCGCCCATACCGACCACCGGGACGTCCACCGCCTGGACCACCTCCCAGACCTTGGCCAGAGCCAGCGGCTTGATCGCGGGGCCCGACAGCCCACCCAGGACGGTGCCCAGGATCGGCTTCCGCGAGATGGAGTCCACGGCCATGCCGACGAAGGTGTTCACGAGCGATATGGCGTCCGCGCCGCACGATTCACACGCGACCGCGATGTCGGCGATCCGGGTCACGTTCGGCGTGAGCTTCGCGATCAGGGGCAGCGTCGTGAGCGGACGGATCGCGGTCATGACCTCGCGGGCCATGTCCGCGTCGGTGGAATAGCGAAGTCCGTGCGGCCCCACGTTCGGGCAGGAGATGTTCACCTCGATGGCGTGCGCGACGCCCGAGCGGCTCACGCCCTCCACCAGCTCGCAGAACTCCCGGACGTCTTCCCCTTCCACCGAGACGATCACCGCGCATGGAAGCTCGCGAAGGATGGGAACCTTGATCTCGAGAAACCCTTCCAGCCCGGGATTCTCGATCCCGATCGAGTTGAGCATTCCGGCCGAGGTCTCGACGACGCGAGGCGGTGGATTGCCGGCGCGCGCATGGCGCGTCACGGTCTTCGTGACGATGCCTCCGATCGCGCTCAGATCCACCAGGCGTTCGTACTCGGCCCCATAGCCAATAATCCCCGACGCCACGAGCACCGGGTTGCGGAGCGTGAGCGAGCCGATGCGGACTTCGAGCGACGGGCTCACGGCAGCCGCTCCCAGTCCACGATCGTCGCGTCCATGACGGGGCCCTCGACGCACATCGCGGGAAACCGCCCGCCGTTTCCGTTCAGCCCGGCGCGGAGGGGGACCGGGCATCCCCGGCAGGCGCCCACGGCGCAGGCCATCGGGCCTTCGAGGGAAGCCTCGCAGCGGATGCCGCGCTCGCGCGCGAACTCCGCAATCCCTTGAAGAAGACCGTGGGGTCCGCACGTGAATACCTCCGCGGTGAGCGGCGTGTGCCCGCCGGTCTCCCATTCCCGCTCCAGCAGCGTGAGCACGCTCCCGTGGTAGCCGACCGATCCGTCGTCGGTCGCGATATGGAGCCTTCCGCCGCGTATCTCCCGCACCCCGAAGAGCTCGCGCGAGCCCCTCGCGCCGAAGAGGAAGACGAATGGACGCTTCTTCTCGCGGAGCCTTCGGCCGAAGAAGAGAAGGGGCGCCACCCCGCGGCCGCCGGCCACGAGAATCGGAAGCCGGCGCGGGCGCGGCGAGAAACCGACGCCCAAAGGTCCGATCAGGTCGAGTCTCTGCCCCTTGGGCTGCGTGGAGAGCACCCTCGAGCCCCGGCCCACCACCGAATAATAGATCCGCACCGCGCGAACCCCCTGGCGTTCGACGAATCCCTCGAGGCTGTAGGGACGGCGCAGGAGCGGCTCCACCTCGGGAGACACGCGGAGATGCACGAACTGCCCGGGCAAAGGACGCGCGAATCCGCGCGGGACCTTGAGCGTGAGGAGGAAATTCCCCGGCGTGATCTCGCGGTTCTCGACGACCGAACAGGCCACGAGATTCATCGCGAGGGTCCTATGATCGTGCCGGCCGTGTCGGGCGGCGCGGGCACAGGCGGCGGAGATTTCACGCGCGTCGTGTCGGGCGGCGCCGGCGCTGCCCGCGCCGTGTCGGCCGTGGCGGGCCGGGGCGTCATGGGCGGCAGAGGCGGAGGAGGCGCCTTGCCCTGGCGCTGCGCCTTGTAGAGCGCGCGCGTGTAAGCCGCCAGCGAATCGCGCCGCGCTTCCTCGGCCGGCGTGATCTGCGCCCCGGTGGGCGGCCTCGTTCTCAGCGTGTCCTGGACCACAGGGAGCGGCGGCTCGAGCGGCTCCTCGCGCGCGATCGTCGTGTCGGGGTGGGCCAGCATGGAGTCGAGGAGCGCGGTCCGCGCGTCCGTCCTCCCGCTCCATCGCCTCCAGAGATACAGGGCCGACTCCGGGTACCGCGTCTTTCGGTACTTGGTCACGATCGCGTCGGTGAGCGCCCCGGCGGCCATGGTGTCCGCCTGGTCGTGCGTCTCGATCCAGAGCCGGGCGAACGCCGCCTTGGGAGCGTAGGGGCTGTTCGGAAAATTCCTCTCGACCGTCTCGTACTGGAGCAGGGCCGAGTCCACCTTCTCGATCTGGAAGTAGTAGAGCTCGGCGAGAAGAAACGCGGCGCGGGCCCGTGCCTGCGTCGTGTCGGAGAGGAGCGTCGAACGGTACTGCTTCATCGTCGCGAGGTTCGCGGATCTTCGCGAAGCCTGGAGCTGGAACTCGGAGTACCCGGGCTCCAGCTTCAGCTTGTCGTATTCGCGTCCCGCGGCGTCGAAGTCGCTGAGCTGAGACTCGTAGAGATATCCCACGCGGAATTGCGCCTCGTAGGCGACCGGCGTGTGCGGATACTGGGTCACGAGGCTCTGGTAGCCCGCGAGGGCGTCGTTCGTCCGGCCCAGGAGCGCCTGGTTCCGGTACAGGCGGATCATCAGCTCCCCGTCGCGTTTTTCATTCACGGCGAAGGGCTTCCAGCTCTGGTAGAAGGAGAGAGCGTCCTCGTAGCGTTTGAGCTGCTCCAGGGCGTCGCCGCGCTTGAACGCGAGGTCCAGCCTCCGGGTGCCCACCTCCTCGGACTTCAGGCCCTCCGCGTAGACGACCTGCGCGCTGTCGTACTTCGCGCTCGCGTAGAGCGCATCCCCCATGCGCCGGAGCGCGTCCGCGCGCTGGCGCTTCTTCTTCGAAGACTCCACGGCCCGGCGGTACCAGGCGATCGAGGCCGGATAGTTTCGGAGGCCCACCTCGGTCTCGGCCCCATAGAAGTAAAGCTCCCATTTCCGTTCGAGCTTGGGATACTCGGTTTCGACCTCGCGGAACATGGTCTCGGCTTCCAGGTATTCCTTCCTCTTGTGGTGGGAAATCGCCTCCAACAGCCTCGAATCCGGCACGAAGGGACTCTTGGGAACCGCCTCGCGCAACTCGCCGAATTTCTTGATCGCGCCGGGATAATCCCCCTTCCCGTACATCGCCGCGCCCATGTAGAAGAGCGCGTCGTCCACCCACTTGCTCTTCGGGTACTCGACCAGGATCTTCGCGCACTGGCGGATCGTGGCGTCGTACTTCTGCGCCGCGTCCGGGGACGGGGTGTCGCTCAGGTTCCTCTCCTGGGCCCTCTGCCCGTCGTGGTAGTACCGTTTCGCGAGATAGAACGTGTTGTAGTAGGCACAACCGTTTACGGCGACGAGGAGGACGATTCCGATGATCCAGGAGCCCGGGGGCTTCGTGTGCGGGGTCTGCATGAACGGCCCCATCGTAGCACTTCGCGTGTGCTCCCGCTATCGTGCGCTGGGCTCGAGAGCTGGGGCCCGATACGTGACCCGGCCGTCCACCATGGTCAGCATCACGCGGCCAGGTAACTCCCATCCCTCGAAGGGGGTATTCCGTCCCATCGACGCGAATTCGGCCGCGCGGACGGTCCAGCGCCGGGCCGGATCGAAGACGGTGAGGTCCGCCGGAGCGCCCGCCTCGAGCGTCCCGCCGGGAAGCCCCAGGACCCGTCGCGGATTCACGGTGAGACGCAGGATCAGCTCCGACAGCGAGAGGTGCTTCGGCTCGACCAGCGCCTTGATATAGACCCCGAGCGCGGTCTCCAGACCCACGATCCCAAAGGGCGCGGAATCGAAGTCGGAATCCTTCTCGATCTCGGTATGGGGCGCATGGTCGGTGGCGAGACAGTCGAGCGTTCCGTCCACGACCGCTTCGATCAGGGCATCTCGGTCCCTGGCGCTCCGAAGCGGTGGGTTCATCTTGGTGCGCGGATCGAACCCTTCCACCGCTTCGTCCGTGAGGACCAGGTAATGGGGCGCGGTCTCGGCGGTCATGCGGATGCCGCGCGCCTTCGCCTTCCGGATGATCTCCACCGAGCGTCCCGCGCTCACGTGCGCCACGTGCACGTGCCCGCCGGTCAGCTCCGCCAGCAGCGCGTCGCGGGCGACCATGACCGATTCCGCCACGTCGGGGATGCCCTTCATCCCCAGGCGCGTCGAGGTCCAGCCCTCGTGCATGACGCCGTCGCCCTTGAGATCGGGATCCTCGGCGTGCTGGATCACCGGAATGCCCAGGCCGCGGGTCAGCTCGAGCGCGCGGCGCATGATCTCGGCGTTCCGGACCGGTTTTCCGTCGTCGGACACCGCGACCGCGCCCGCCTCGAACAGATCCTGGATCTCGGTGAGCGTTTCGCCCATCTGACCGCGCGTGACCGCCGCGATGGGATACACGCGCGCGTGACCGGATTCCCGCGCGCGCCGGACCACGTATTCGATCCGGGGCCGATCGTCGAGCGGAGGCGTGGTGTTCGGCATGCACGCGACCGCGGTGAACCCGCCGCGCGCGGCCGCCCGCGTGCCCGAATCGATCGTTTCCTTCTCTTCCTGGCCCGGCTCCCGCAGATGCACGTGGATGTCGACGAGGCCCGGGCAGATGACGCCGCCCTGGACCTGCATCACCTCGGCGGAGCGGTTCGAGCGAACGTCCTGGGGGGCGTCCTCGCCCAGGCCGGAAATGCGGCCGTCCACGATCCAGAGATCCTGGACGCGGTCGATCCCGCGCGCGGGATCGAGGACCCTACCGCCGCGGATGCAGAGAGGGCTCGCCATGGGCCTTCTTGGTCTCCATCGTCGTGGTTTCGGGGACCGACTCTTCCGGCGCCTTGTGCCCGGCGAGCAGGTAGAGAACCGCCATCCGCACCGCGACACCGTTCGTCACCTGTTCCAGGATCACCGAGTGCTTCCCGTCGGCCACGTCCTGCGCGATCTCGACGCCGCGGTTCATGGGCCCGGGATGCATCACGGTCACGTCCGGCTTCGCGCGCAAGAGGCGCTGGCTGGTCACGCCGTACACGCGGGCGTACTCGCGGAGCGAGGAGTAGAGAGGGCTCCGCTGGCGCTCGAGCTGGATGCGCAGAATGTTGACGACGTCCGCCCCTTCGATCGCCTCGTCCACGCTCCCCGCCACCTTCACGCCGAAGCGCTCGACCTGAAGGGGCATCATCGTCGGGGGGCCGGCGACCGTGACGCTGGCGCCGAGCTTCGTGAGCCCCCAGATGTTCGACCGCGCCACGCGGCTGTGCATGATGTCTCCGATGATGGCGACCCTGAGACCCGCGATCTTCCCGCGGCGCTCCCGGATGGTGAAGATGTCGAGGAGCCCCTGCGTGGGATGCTCGTGGGTCCCGTCTCCGGCGTTGATCACGCTCGCGTTCAGGTTCCGCGCGAGGTAGTGCGGCGCCCCGGAGGCCTGGTGGCGGATCACCACCAGATGGATCCCCATCGCCTCGATGTTCCGGGCGGTGTCCTTGAGCGTTTCTCCCTTCGAGACGCTGGACCCCGACGTCTGGAAATTGACGGTGTCGGCGCTGAGCCGCTTCTCGGCCAGCTCGAAGGAGAGCCGGGTTCGCGTGCTCGCTTCGAAAAAGAGGTTCGCGGCGGTGAGCCCGCGCAGCGAGGGCACCTTGGGGATGGGGCGGTCCAGGACTTCGCGGAACGTGCGCGCCGTGTCCAGGATGGAGACGATCTCGTCGGCCGAGAGATCCTCGAGGCCGAGCAGGTCCTTGCGGGTGCCGATCATGGGAGGATCTCCCCGATGGAGACGCCGTCACGGCCGTCCACCTCCTCCACGTGGACCATGATCACCTCGCGGCGCGACGTGGGCACGTTCTTTCCCACGAAATCGGCCCGGATGGGGATCTCGCGATGGCCACGGTCGACGATGACCGCGAGCTGAATCGCCTTCGGGCGTCCCAGGTCGATCAGCTCGTCCAGCGCCGCGCGAACCGTGCGGCCGGTGTAGAGCACGTCGTCCACCAGGATGACGGTCTTGTCGTCGATGCTCGCGCGCACGTCGGTCCCTTTGACGACCGGCTGGTGCGCGATCATCTGGAGATCGTCGCGGTAGAGGGTGATGTCCAGGGCCCCGACCGGCGGCTCGACCCCTTCGAATTCGCGGATCTTCCGGGCGAGCCGCTCCGCCAGGGGCACCCCGCGCGTGCGAATTCCCACGAGGACGATGTTCCCGGCGCCGTTGTTCCGCTCGATGATCTCGTGGGCGATACGTGTAATGGCCCGGCGGAGGCCTTCGCCGTCGACGATCTCGGCCTTCTCGCGGACATGCTCGATCGATTTCTCGGTAGGCGCCAAAAGACCCCTCCCGGGACAGGAAGGGGCCAGCGATCCGTCGCCCCTTTCTAGTCTCTCGGAACTAGATTCAAGGGTATCAAAACAAGCGGGACTTGGCTGCTACGTGCATGAGCGTACCACGGGTAGGCGCTCCGCGACAACCCCCTATCGGTACTTGATGAACAGCGCGTGGATCTCCTTCTTCTCCTGGTCGGAGGTAGTGCTGTGTCCGTGCGTCCGCGTCCTCCGCCCGCGGTCTTCGGTCGATTCGCTGTAGTCCGTGCTCTGCCCGGACTTGTAGCGCTCGAGACCGGTGAGGACGACCGCGTCCGCGCCCCGCTCCTGAGCCTTCCGTACGATCTTTGCCTGCAGCTTCTCGGCGCTCACCAGGTCGTTGGCCGTCGCGACCACCTTCCCCATGACCGAGTACTCGTGCGGCACGTCTCCCTCCTTGAAAAAGACGTCCACGTGATTGGTCGGAGGATAGCTCTGGCCGATGTAATCCACGTGAGCGCACGAGACGACGAGCAGCAGTGCCGGAATCGCGAGCATCGTTCTCATCGAGGTTCTCCGTCTTGGGGACGCTGCGGACCCGAGGGCCTTCGGCGAGCGCAGTCTAGCCGATTCGCGTCGCGGTTTTCTACACGCGAATGGGGTGGTAGGATGCGGGCGTGATCCTCCGCCATATCGCTCGAACGCTCGCGCTGGCGATCGCCTGTCTGGCACCCGCGGGCGCGTACGCGGCGCAGGCAGGGCCCGCGGTAAACACCATCCCCGCGGGGGCCATCGGCACCACTCCGGCGAGGCTCGCCGAGGAGTTCCGCGCGGGCGTCTACGCGCTCGCGGACGACAGCATGGAAGGGCGAGGCCTCGGGACGGCCGGCATCCTCCGCGCCGCGGACTGGATCGAGCGGGAGCTTCGCGCGCGCGGCATGAGGCCGGCGTTCGGCGGGAGCTACCGCCAGCCCTTCGACATCAAGACCGGCGTCCTTCCGATACCGGGCAATCGCCTCGACCAGGTCTCCGATTCCTCGTGGGTCCCGCTCGGTTTCTCCAATTCCGGCTCCTTCTCGGGCGAAATCGCCTTTCTGGGTTATGGGATCGAAGCGCCGCCCCTCGAATACCGCGAAATGGAGGGGATCAGTCTCAAGGGAAAGATCGCCCTCATGCTCCGCTACGAGCCGCAGGAGAAGGACAGCGCCTCGCGGTTCGACGGAAAGAAACCGAGCCGATGGTCCGCGCTTCGCTACAAAGTGCTCCAGGCGCGCGAGCGCGGCGCCGTGGCCATTGTCTTCGTCACCGGCCCCCTGCAGGACGAAGGCAAGGACAAGATCCCGGCCCTCGTAAACGACGGCCCGGAGAGCCCGGCGGGAATCCCGGTCATCCAGGTCAAGACCTCGGTCGCGCAGCGCTGGCTTACGCCGGCGGGCATCGATCTAAAGCGATTCCAGGAGGACGTGGACCGCGATCTCAAGCCGCGCTCCGTCGCTTCGACCGGGGTCCGGGTCTCGGGCGCCGTCTCCCTCCGGCCCATCTACGCGAAGGCGGAGAACCTCGCGGGAGTGATCCCCGGCCGCGGCGCCCTCAAGAACGAGTACGTCGTGATCGGAGCGCACTACGATCATCTGGGTTACGGCGGCGAGCATTCCATGCGCCCGAACGTCCACGCGATCCACAACGGAGCCGACGACAACGCCTCGGGCACGGTGGGCGCCATGATGATTGGCGAGGAGTTGAGCCGCGGGCTGGCCGGCGCCGGCGATCGCAGGAGCATTCTCATCACACTCTTCTCCGGCGAGGAGGTGGGCCTCGCGGGCTCCGCTTACTTCGTGAGGCACCCTCCGATCCCGGTCTCGCGCATCGCGGCGATGCTCAATCTGGACATGGTGGGACGCCTTCGGGAGGACCAGCTCGTGGCGCTCGGCTCGGACACGGCTCCGCAGTGGAAAGACCTGATCGACCGCGCCGCCTCGAGCGCCGGGATCCACGTCACCAGCAAAGGGGACGGCTACGGACCCTCGGACCAGACGAGCTTCTACGCGGCGGGGGTCCCGGTGCTCTTCCTCTTCACCGGAGCGCACGAGCAATACCACACCCCGGAGGACAAGCCCGCGACCGTGAACCCGGAGGGCGCCGCCAAGGTGATCGCCTTCGCGGTCTCCGTCGGCGGGGATCTGGCGCGGGAACGGTCGCGTCCGGTGTACGTGCGCGCTTCATCCGGGCCGGCCATGGGGGGCGACAGCCGCGGCTACGGCTCCTATCTCGGCACCATCCCGGACTACAGCGCGATGGAATCCAGCGAAGGCGGAGTGCTTCTCGCCGACGTCCGGCCGGGGGGCCCCGCCGACCATGCGGGGATCCGGGGCAAGGATCGGATCGTCGGGATGGCGGGGACCCGGATCGAAAACCTCTACGACATGACGTACGCGCTACAGGACCACAAGCCGGGCGAGACGATCGAGGTGGTTGTGATCCGCGAGGGGGAGCGGAGCACGCTGCGCGCGACGCTTGGGCAGCGGGGTGTTGCGGGCGGGCCGCCCGCGGGCGAAGCGCACGGCGGGGGCGCGGAAGCGCACGCCGCAAACGCCGCGGTGGGCGCGAGTGCGGATCCACACGCCCCGACGGGCGCGGACCGCTTCGAGATCAAGGCCGGCCGGCCGTACGACCATCCGATCGCAGCGGAGAGGCATCTGGGGGAAATCCGCCAGCTCACCTTCGGGGGCGAGAACGCCGAGGCCTACTGGAGCCCGGACGGAACGAAGCTCATTTTCCAGGCGACCCCGCGGGGCGCGTCCTGCGACCAGGAGTACGTGATGGACCTCACGAGCGGCGACGTCCATAGGGTCTCGACGGGCAAGGGGCGGACGACGTGCGGCTACTTCGAATACCCCGAGGGAAAGCGGATCATCTTCTCCTCGACCCACCAGGGCGCGGACAGCTGCCCGCCGCCGCCCGACCGCTCGCACGGCTACGTCTGGGCAATCTACGACACCTACGACATCTACGAGGCGAGGCCGGATGGCTCGGGGCTCAAGCCGCTCGTTCAATCCCCGGGCTACGACGCCGAGGCGACCTGGTGTCCGCGCGGCGGAAAGTTCGTGTTCACCTCGACCCGGGACGGAGACCTGGACCTCTACGTGAGAAACGACGACGGCACCGTGAAGCGCATGACCGACACGCCCGGCTACGATGGCGGCGCCTTTTTCAGCCCCGACTGCTCGGAGATCGTCTGGCGGGCGAGCCGGCCGCAAGGGGCTGAGCTCGCGGAATACCGAGCGCTCCTGAGCAAAGGCCTCATTCGTCCGCGCTCGCTCGAGATTTGCATCATGAACGCAGACGGCACAGGCGCCCGGCAGCTCACGAAGAACGGCGCCGCCAATTTCTGCCCCACGTTCCACGCCGACGGGAATCGGATCCTATGGAGCTCCAACGCGGGCTCCTCGGATCCGCGGGAATTCGACCTGTGGATGATCGACAAACGCGGAGGCGAGCCCGAGCGGGTCACGGATTCACCGGGGTTCGACGGCTTCCCTCACGTGAGCCCCGACGGCCGTTGGATCGTGTGGGCCTCGAACCGCGCCGATCCCGAGTCCCACGAGACGAACCTCTTCATCGCTCGCTGGAAGGACTAGGGCTCCCTCCGAGCGGAGGGAACATCTTCACCCGCTGCGCGGGCGATCTCGGGCGGCGGATCCGTTCCAGCCCTTCCATGGCCGCCGGGTATCCTGGCTTCTCCTGGATGGCGCAGGAGGAACACCGAGCCCGCGTCCACCAGAGCCTGAACGACGCGGGGAGCCAGCGGATCGTTTCCGGTCAGACCTGAGATCGCGGCGAGGAACCACCCGTAAGAATGTCCCGCGGGAACGTCGATGATCGGATGAAGGAAGAGCGGGCCCTGCGCCACGCCGACGACGTAGACGAAGCGGAGCGCCAACGCGAGCCCGCAGGCGAGAAGAATCTCGGCGCGCGGAAAAGGTCCCTTCCCAGCGCTCGTCTCTAGGTTCGCCGGGACCACGGAGGCCGCCCTCTCGCTTCGCACGGCGGCAGTCTAGCCCGGGCCGGTGCGATCGCCAACAGAGGAACCCGCCACGATCTCCGCGACTTTCCGGCCGAACTCCTCGAGCGTGTACGGCTTTTGGAGGAACGCGAAGCCGCCTTGACCGATGTCGTCGTCCCCGAAGGAATCCTTGGTGTACCCCGATACGAGCAGAGTCTTGAGATCGGGCCGGAGCAGGACGAGGCGCCGGGCCAGCTCGACGCCCCCCATGCCCGGCATGACGACGTCGCTCACGACCCCCCGGATGGATCCGGCGTGGCGATCGAGAAGGGCGAGCGCGCCCTCCGCGGAGTTGGCTTCGATCACCTGGTATCCCAAGACGTGGAGGAAATCGCACGCGAGCGCCCGGACCGAGTCGTCGTCCTCGACGAGAAGAATGGTGCCGTCCCCCTTCGCCGCGGGCGACGAAGAGGCCCGCCCCGGCTCCTTCACGGCGGGAACATCGGGGCCGCCGGTGCTCGGCAGGAAGAGGCGGAACGTCGTGCCGCGCCCCGGCTCGCTCTCCACGAGAATGTCGCCGCCCGATTGGCGGATGATGCCGTAGACGACGCTCAGGCCGAGCCCCGTCCCCTTGCCCTCCTCCTTCGTCGTGAAGAACGGCTCGAACAGGTGTGACCGGACTTCAGCGCTCATGCCGAAGCCCTCGTCGGTGACCGTGAGCGCCACGTAGGCTCCCGGGGGAAGATCGGCCCCCGGACTCGCTCCTTCGCCTCCCAGCTCGATCGCGCTCACCCCGATGACCAGATCGCCCCCCTGAGGCATGGCATCGCGCGCGTTCACGGCCAGGTTGGCCAGCACCTGCTCCAGCTGCCCGCGGTCGGCGCGAACGTAGAGCGGCCACCGGCCTATCCGCGTGGCGAGGCGCACGTTCTCTCCGATCAGCCGGTGCAGCATGGTCTCCATGTTGCGGACCACCTCGCCCAGGTCGAGGACCTCGGGAGTCACGACGTCCTTGCGGCTGAAGGCGAGGAGCTGGCGCGTGAGGAGAACGCCTCGGGCGCCGGCCTTCTGGATTTCCTCGGCGCTCGCGCGGAGCGCGTCGCTCGAGGTCATCCTGGAGAGCATGACTTCGCTGTGCCCCTTGATCACGGTGAGCAGGTTGTTGAAGTCGTGGGCCACGCCCCCCGCGAGGCGCCCGACGGCCTCCATCTTCTGCGCGTGCCGGAGTTGAGCCTCGAGATCCCGGCGCTCCGTGATGTCGGTCGCGATCCCGAAGAGACCGACCACCTCGCCCTGCGGGTTCTTGACGGGCGTGTAATGCGCCTCGAAGGACACCTTCCCGACGTCCACCCTCGCGTTGAACTCCTCGCCGGCGAGACAGCGGTCGATGTTCGCCAAGACGTTCGGATAATCCCGGTAGACATCGTAGATCGACTTTCCGACCACCTCTCCCTCGCGCCGCCCCAGACTGGCCAGCCCCTTTCCCGAGGAGGCGGTGTAGACCCCGTCCTTGTCGAGCGCGAACAGGATGAGCGGTGATTCGGCCACGACCGTCCGCAGACGATCCTCCGCGTTCCGCAGGGCAGCCTCGGCGATCTTCATCTCCGTTAGATCCCGGATGAATCCCGTGAAGACCGGAGGCCCCTTCGGCGAGATGCGGGCGATCGTCAGCTCGACCGGAAACTCCGAGCCGTCGGCGCGCATCGCGACGGTCTCGAAGCGGTGACCCAGGATGCTCGCTTCGCCCGTGGCCAGGTAGTGCGCCATTCCCCGACGGTGGTGATCGCGCAGACGCGGAGGAATGATGAGATCGGCCATGTCACGCCCGATCGCCTCCGAGCGCTTGTGCCCGAAGATCCGCTCCGCGGCCGGATTGAACTCGAGGACCCGCCCGGCATGGTCCATGGAGACGATCCCGTCGAGCGCCGCCTCGACCATGGCTCCCTGCCGCGCCTGGCTTTCGCTGAGAGCCTGCTCGGCCTGGAGACTCATGGTCACGTCCACGAGCTCGACCAGATCGACGTTACGCCCGTCCAGCCCCACGCGCGTGCAGGAGACCAGCGCGATCCGCTCGGAGCCGTCGCCGGCGAGGACGCGGCACTGCAACCTCGCCGCGGGCTCCGGCCGGGCCGCGACCTCGTACAGACCGCTGATCCGCTCCCATTCCTCGGGCGGGTGGAGCCTCTCCAGCGCGACCCGGGTGATCTCCTGCGCCGAGTACCCGAGCATCCGCTGCGCCGCCGGATTCGCGAGCCGTATCGCGCGCGTCTCGTGATCCACGATGAGCATGGCCTCGGGATTCCGCTCGAAGAGTGCGCTGTAGCGGACCTCGGACTGGCGCAGCGTTTCCAGGCTCGTGAGGTCCTGGATCAGGATCATGGCTTCGCGGGGCTTTCCATCGAGCCCCTTGATCGGAAGGGCGGTCAGGTACAGGACGCCGGCGGTGCCATCGAGCGTCGGCCGGAGTTCCTGGTGCGTGACCTCGTTCCGCTCGAGCGCGCTCCGGATGGGGCAATCGCAAGGCTGCGATTCATCCTTGGGGCCGAGCCGCTGGCACACTTCGGAGCACGGCCTCCCGTTCCAGCTCGGCGCCTCTTCATCGAACGGGAGGAGCACGGTCATGGCTCGGTTGTTCCAGCGGATGAAGCGTTCCTCGTCGGTCACGAACACGAACGTGTCGGTCTGGTTCACCACCGCCGCGAACTTCTGGCGCTCCCGGTCGAGAACGCGGAGATGCTCGTCGAGCGTCTTGAACCAGCGCTTGTCGCGCTCCGCCTGGTTCCTGAGCTTGGAGATCTCGGTCCACCGGTTCGCCGGGCACGCGATCAGCTCCGCGGCCGCAAGGATCCACGCCGACGTTTTCGGATCTTGGGGCGGGGACGCGGAAGACCACACGAGCGCCGCGGCCCCCAGGGGCCCCGACTCCGACGAGAGGAGCACCGTCCTCGTCGCGTGTCCGTCGTGGGTCTGATCGGAGGTGGCGAGATGATCGCCTCCAAGGCGGATTGCCGCGAGCGCGTCCACCTTGAGACGCGGCCGGAACGCAGCCTTGATCGAGCCGTCGTCGGGCGCCCAGTGCTCGCGGAGGGGAGCGTCGCCATCCGCCAGGAACACCACGGCGGCCTCGGCTCCGGCGCACCGGCGCAGGATGTCGAGAGCCTCAGCGAGGGCGTTTTCGAGAGAGCCGGCATGGAGCACTTTCGGAATTGCCTGGAGAAGCCAATCCAGTCCGTTGGGTGAGGGCTCGTTCGGGCTCGCCATCGCGGGCTAGGGAGCGCGCCCGAGGCGCTCGCGGGACTCGTAGAGCGTCGCGAGCCAGTCGGCGATGCGCTGCACGCTCGCCACGGAGGTTTCGTCGAAGGCGGCCACCTGGTGGCTGTCGATGTCGACCTGGGCGTAGATCCGCTCGCCCCTGCGGATGAGGATCACCAGCTCGGAGCGCGTCTCGGTGCTGCAGGCCAGGTAGTTGCTTTCGAGTCTGACGTCGGGAACGTTGATGTTGCGACGCTCGGCGACCGCCGTGCCGCAGACGCCCCGGCCGACCCCGATGAACACATGGTCGGTGGGCGCTCCGATGAACGGTCCGAGCCGGAGCACATTGTCGGGGAAGAGCTCATAGATCCCCGTCCAGTGAAAGCGATCGTCCAACTCGTGGAGACCGCGGACCGCCGCCTCCAGTAATTCCTCGAACAGCGCGCCGGAACCTTGACGTCGCTCGAGATCCGCGATGACGGGGTCGGTCTTGAACATTCGATTCTGGTCCTCATGTCCCTAACGGAGAGGTCGACGCGCGTGGAAGATCTGCCCGTTTCATTGGAATGGATCGGCCGCAGCGGCCCCATTCTTGATGCGCGGAGGGCGTCGGCGGCCCGGTGGCCGGCGGACGCGAAAGAGGGTTATCTTGTGTCCTAACAGCCCGTTGAGGTCGTTCTAGGCGGGGCCCGCGACAGCCGCTCCCCGCGAGAGATTCAGGAGAAGGGACTCCTCGTCGTGGACTGAGCCCGCCGAGAGGAGGCCTGCGGCGCGAAACACTCGTCCCAGCCGGATGAAGTCCGGCGCCGGAATTCCGGCTTGATCCAAGAGTGCGACATCGCGCAGGAGATCGGCGGGGGAGCCTTGGGCCAGAATGCGGCCGGGCTGCGCGGCTTCGCGGCCGGGAGGCGCTGCTTCCCGCCCGAGCACGAGCACGCGATCCGCGACCGCCGCCACGAACGCCAGGTCGTGGCTCGCCAGGATTACGGTCCTGCCCCGTTCGCGAAGCGCGTCTATGACGGCGGCGAGCGAGCGTCTCCCTTCCGGATCGAGTCCCGCGGTCGGCTCGTCCAGGAGGAGGAGCTGGGGCGCCTCGATCAGCACGCCCGCGAGCGCGGCGCGGCGCTTCTCCCCTTCGCTGAGCGTCAGGGGGAAGCGCTCCGCGAAGCGTTCCGGATCGAGGCCCACTTCCCTCATCGCCCGTCTGGCGCTCCTCGCGCGCTCCTCGGCGGGAATTCCCTCGACCCAGAGGAGCGCCGCCACGTCCTCGAGCACGGTGCGTCCGAACAGCTGGCGCTCCGGATACTCGAGCGCGAGCGCCACGGGGCGCACTCGCGGCGCCGCCGGCGGCTCGCGGTGGATGGAGCCTCGACTGGGCGCGTGGATGCCGGCCGCGAGCTTGAGGAGCGTGCTCTTGCCGGTTCCGCTCCGGCCGATCGCGGCCACGATCTCGCCCCGTCCGATCTCGAGATCCACCCCCTCGAGGACCGGCGCCCCGCGCGAACCTGATGGCGACCAGCCGACGCCGTTCATCGCGAGCGCCGCGGGCCCGCGTCTTGGACCGGGGCGGGCCCGCGCGTCCGCGCCGCGAGCCCCCATCGCGGCCGCATCCGGCGCCCCTTCGGCCGGACGGTCCCGCAGCGCCCGTTCCACCTGCTCCACGTCGGCAGCGAGCGGCCCCGGCCAGCGCCCTTCCATGGCGAGCAGAGCCGAGGCGCGGAGCGCGAGCGGATAGGGCACGCGCGCGCCGTCGATCACCGCGCGCGGCGTGAGCTGGGAAAGCGACCGGAGCCCCCCGGCCTCGATCACGTGGAGCGCCTCGCCGGGGAACGGCGGATCGGACTCCTGATGCGTGCGCACGACCACGCGGCCTCCGCCGATCGCGTCGCGCACAAGCCTCTCTTCGAGTTCGCGCCGGGAGCCCGGATCGAGGTGCGCCAGCGACTGGTCGAGCAGGAGGCACCCGGGCCGCCCGGCGAGCACCGCGGCCAGGAGGGTGCGGGCCTTCTCACCCGCGCTCAGGCTTTGCGGGGCGCGCGCGGCGAAGGATCTCAGCCCGAACTCCTCCAGCGCGCTCGAGGTGCGCGCGCGCACCTCGGTGGCCGCGATCCCCAGCGACTCGAGGCCGAATGCGATCTTGGCCTCGACCGAGTCGGAGAGAAATTGGGGGTCCGGTTCCTCGAAGAGCGCGGCGAGGTCGGGCCAGAGCGAGCGCCCCTCGCTTCCCGCCCGCACCTCCTCGCCGCGGAGAAAATAGCGCCCCCCGGTGGGCTCTTTGAGCCCGGCGAGAATCCTAATCAGCGTGGTCTTGCCGGACCCGTTGGGCCCGAGCAAGAGATGGCTCGAGCCGGGAGCGGCGGCGAAATCGAGCGGCCCGAGAAGCGAGCGCCCCTCGCCTCCTCCGGGCGGAGGAGGGACCGCGTAGGCGACGCCCTCGAGGCGGATCAGGTCACACCGTGGTCCGCGCGCTCTCGTGGAGGAAGGAGCGGACCTCGTCCATGATCTCGACCAGCGGGCGCCCGGACTCCTGGGCGATCCGCTTCACGTCGTCGTATTCGGGCATGCGCCGCTCTTCTCCCGAAGGGAGAACGGCGGTCTTGACCCGAAGCGTCCCGAGCGGGGTCTTGACCTCCGCGATGGAGCGCATCAGCTCCACGCGGCCTTCGTGACGCACCCGAACGCCAAGGGTGGTCGATTCGGCGAAGAGCCGCTCGAGCACCGCGTGGGCGCGCGAGGAGTCCGAGATCGCTGTGACCAGCACCCCCGGCCGCCCTTTCTTCATCTGGACCGGTGTGAGAAAGACCTCCCGGGCGCCGCTCTGGAAGAGGCTCTCGGTGAGATGGCCGTAGAGCTGCGGATTCATGTCGTCGATCGTCGTCTCGAACACCTCGACGGCGCCGGAATCCTTTGCCTCGAGCGGCTGGCCCAACAGCGCCCGCACGATGTTCGGACGCTCGGCCAAGTCGCGCGCGCCGGTCGCCACGCCGGTACGGCTGGGCCTGATCCCGACGGGCTCGCCGATGGTGTGGCAGAGGGTGCGCAGGAGCGCCGCGCCCGTGGGTGTCGTCAGCTCGGCTTCGATCTCGGTCATCCGGACGGGCACGCCCTCGAGAATGCGAACCGTCGCGGGCGCGGGGACCGGGAGCGTCCCGTGCGCCGCCTTCACGAAGCCGCGTCCCTGAGGAATGACCGAGGCATGGCAGCGATCCACGTTCAGGATCTCGAGCGCCCAGGCGGTCCCGACGATATCCACGATCGCGTCGAGGGCGCCCACCTCGTGAAAGTGGACCTTGTCGAGCGAGGTGCCGTGGACCTCGGCCTCGCAGCGGCCCAGAAGCTCGAAGGTTCCGAGCGCGCGCTGGAGCACGCGCGGGGGAAGACGTCCGCCTTCCAGCATGCGGCGGATCTCGGTGAAGTGACGGTGCGCCTTCGTCTCCTCGGTGCGAACCTCGAGCAGAAGAGCGTCGAAGCCATGGCGCTTCACGAGGGTCGATCCCAGCGAGATGCCATCGAGCGGCAGCGCGCGGAGGCGGCTCTCGATCTCGGGCAGCGGAGCGCCGAGCGCCACGAGCGAGCCCAGGATCATGTCGCCGCTAGCGCCGCCGACCAAATCGAAGTAGACGATGCTCACGCTCAACTCCCCGATCGGGACCGGAGGGCGATCACGCCCGCGGCGTAACCCGCGCCGAACCCGTTGTCGATGTTCACGACGGTGACGCCCGCGGCGCACGAGTTGAGCATCGCGAGGAGCGCCGCCAGGCCGCCGAAGGATGCGCCGTATCCGACGCTGGTGGGAACCGCGATCACGGGCCTGCCGGTGATGCCGCCGACCACGCTCGCGAGGGCGCCTTCCATCCCGGCCACGACCACCACCACCGAGGCCTTCCGGAGCGCGGGCACGTGGCGCAAGATCCGATGGATCCCGGCCACGCCGGCATCGTACACCCGCTCCACGGGCACGCCCATGAATTCGAGGGTGGCCGCGGCTTCCTCAGCGACCGGAAGGTCGGAGGTCCCGCCGCTCACGATGAGGGCGCGCCCAGGTTTCGCCCGGAGCGCCCGGGCGCGCGCGGCGCGGGCTCGCGAGCCCGCAGGAGCGCCGGCGCGGGCCCGCGGGCGGGCTCCGTTAGGGCGGCTCGCGCGCTTCACCGCCACGGTCCGCGCGGACTCGTTCCAGATCGCGCCCGCGCCGAACTCATCGCAGAGCGCCCTCGCCTGCTCCGCGCTCGCCCGCGTGGCCAGGACCCTGCCGCTCTTCGCGAAGATCGCCCTGGCGATCGTGACGCATTGGGTCTTCGTCTTGCCCTGGCAGTAGATGACTTCGGGAATGGCCTGGCGGACGCCGCGGTGGTGGTCCACGGTGGCCGAACCGATGGATTCGAAGGGAAGGTGGGCGATCGCCTCGAGCGCCTCGCGAGTGCTGACGCTTCCGCGGCGGACGCCGGCCAGGAGCTTACGGAGCCGCGCAGGATCCATCAGCGTCCACGGCCTCTCCATCCCACCCGGGCTCCTCCGAGCCGCCGGAGGACGCAGGACTCAGGGACTCGGGAGCGCTCTCGAGTTTCTCCAGATAACGCAGGAGCAAAGACTCCACGTCGGCGGGCGTCTTGCTGTGGTTGACCTCGCGGCAGAGGGTGGAATTGTCGTAGAGCCCGCGCACGTACCAGGCGACGTGCTTTCGCATGAGGACGGCGGCGTAATCCCCCTTCTTCGCGGCAAGGTCGTGCAGATGAGCGATCGCGGTGACGATGCGCTCGCGAGGCGTGGGGGGCGGGCCCGGATCCTCTCCGTTCAGGAGCCGGTGGGCCCGCTCGAAGAGCCATGGGTTCCCGAAGGAGCCTCGGCCCACCATGACCCCATCGCAGCCGGTTTCGCGCATCATGCGGAGCGCGTCCTCGGGCGTCTTGACGTCGCCGTTTCCGATCACGGGAAGGCTGGTGCTCCGCTTCACCTCGGCGATCACCTCCCAGTGGGCCTCGCCCGTGAATTTCTCGGAGCGGGTGCGCGCGTGGACCGTGACCCAACGCACCCCGGACCGCTCGAGCGCCTTGGCGACTTCCGGCGCGTTGGTGGAGTTCTGGTCCCAGCCCATGCGGATCTTCGCGGTGACGGGAAGGCTGACCGCGTTCACGACGGCGGTGGTGACCCGCTCCAAGCGCTCCAGATCGGTGAGCATGGCCGCGCCCGCCTCGCGGGCGATGACCTTGCGCACGGGGCACCCGTAATTCAGGTCGAGGGTGTCGAAGCCGAGTCCCTCGCACATGCGGGCGGCCTCAGCCATGACGCCGGCGTCGGAGCCGCAGAGCTGCGCGCCGATCGGGCGCTCCTCAGGGCGATACTCCAGAAGCTCGAAGCTCTTCGGATTCTTGCGGACCAGGCCGTCCGACGAGGTCATCTCGCAGAAGACCATGGCGGCGCCGTGCCGCCGCGCGATGCGGCGGAACGGCGAATCCGTCACGCCGCAGAGCGGCGAAAGAAGAACGTTGCCCGGAATCTCCACCTTTCCAACAATCATCGCTCCTAGCGTACCGACTTGGTGGGGTTCAGGGACGTCTGGCCGGGCTTGCTCTTGTTCAGCTCCGAAGCGAGCGCCAGGAGCTTGGGCAGGGTCGGAGCCTTGTCGAAGAGCGCCGCGGCCGACTTCACCTGCTCGTCATCCTCGAGCGCGATCCGATAGGCCTCTTCCTCACCGCCATACCGGCGGCCCAGCTCGCGGCGCAACCCGCTGTCGACCCACTTCCGGGCGCCGGAGAGCGAGTCCGCGTTGACCTCGACCTTTTCGTCGCGCAGGAGCTGCATGAAATCGTCGCGCATGCCGGGCGTGAGCGTGTAGTTGGCCGGCGCGTCCTTGTGCTTGGCCGCGTACTTGACCGCGTACTTGAAGAAGACCTGCTTCGCCTCGAGATCCTCGATGACGCGCGGGAGCTTCACTTCGACCAGCTCGACGTCCGGCGTGATGCCGCCGCCCCCGTAGACGACCCGGCCCATCTCGGTCCGGTATTCGGGCTTTGGCTTCTTCGATTCGCCCGCCGTATCCGCCTTGTCGGTCTGGTCCGTGTCCTCTTCCTCGGCGAGCGCTCCGTCCTTCAATTGCTCGTCCTTCTGGATGCAGCGCCCGCTCGGGGTGTAGTACTTCGCGGTCGTGAGCTTGAGTTTCGGCCCCTTCACGCTTCGCGTGAGCGGGATGACCGTCTGCACGAGGCCCTTTCCGAACGTGGTCTTTCCGACGACCAGGCCCAGATCCAGATCTTGCAGCGCGCCCGACACGATCTCGGACGCCGACGCGGTCCACTGATTCACGAGGATCACGATCGGGTAGTCGCTGTGCGGATGGTCGGCGGTCGAGAAGAAGTCGCGGTTCTGCGACGAATCGCGGCCCCGCGTGTACACCACCTTCTTCCCGCGCGGCGTGAATTCCTCGGCCACCTCCACGGCTTGCGAGAGGAGCCCGCCCGGGTTGAAGCGAAGATCGATGATGACCCCGCGCGGATGCATTTTCTCGAGCTTGTCGAAGGCGGCGTCCATTTCCTCGCGGCTCCGCTCCGAGAAGTTGGAGAGCCGGACGTAGCCGACTCCGTTGCCCAGCATGCCCGCGTACGGAACGCTCTTGATCTGGATGATGTCGCGGACGATGTCGAAATCCATCGGCTTCTCGCGACCCTCGCGGAAGATGCTCAGCTTCACCTTGCTCCCCCGCTCCCCGCGCATCTTCTTCATGGCGTCGTCGAGCGAGAGCCCTTCGGTGGAGGTTTCGTCGATCTTGATGATGCGGTCGCCGCCCAGGATGCCCGCCTTCCAGGCCGGCGTCCCCTCGATGGGGGCGATGACGGTGACCCAGCGGTCCCGCATGCCGATCGAGATCCCGATCCCGCCGAACGCGCCGTGGGTCGTGGTCTCGAGGCGCTCCGCTTCATCCTTGTCCAGGTACTGGGAATAGGGATCCAGTGTGCGAAGCATTCCGCGGATGGCCGCGTCCATCAGCTTGTCGCTGCTGACGGGCTCGACGTAGTTGTCGCGGACCTTCGTCAGGACCTGGATGAAACGCTCGATATTCGAATAGGTGTTGTCGTTCGATTCCTGAACTCGAGCGACCGCCCACGTGCCGGCGATCAGTGCGACCACGAGCACGCATACCGCGATGATTTGCCTGCGATTCATGACCTGTTCACCTCTGGTCGTTGAGTGTCCAGCCGCTCAAGATCCTCTGCACGTCTGCCTTGATTTGATGCGCGATGACGTCCTCCGGATCCGTACCCCGCAGCACCGCAATTCGTTCCGGCTCTCGCCGCGCCAGCTCCAAGTACCGGGCGCGGACGGCTTCGAAGAACGCCCTGCTCTCTTTCTCGATCCGATCGGGCCGATCCCCGGTCCGCCGCCTGGCCCGATCCAGCCCCAGCTCCACGGGGACATCGATCAGGTAGGTACGGGCCGGCTTGATCCCCCCGGTCACCCAGTCGTTGAGCGGGGTCAGGATCGATTCCGGGATGGTCCGACCGCCGCCCTGATAGGCGACGGTCGCGTCCGTGAACCGGTCGCAGACAACGATTTCGCCCCGCTCGAGGGCCGGCCGAACCGTCCGCGCGAGGTGCTGCGCGCGCGCGGCCAGAAACAGGAGCAGTTCGGCCCCGGGAGCCAATGGCTCCTCGCCGCCTTGCAAGATCAGGTCACGGACCCGTTCCGCAAGCGGCGAGCCGCCCGGCTCACGTGTTAAGCATACCGGAATTCCGTCTCTAAGGAGAGTGTCGCGAAGGAGAGCCGCCTGAGTCGATTTTCCGGACCCCTCGATCCCCTCCAGGGTGATCAGGAGCCCTTGTGCCACGTCCCTGGCTAGGCGCTCTTCCGGGCGGCGCGCTTGAGACCGCTCCGGAGCGCCTTGGCGCGAGCCGGGCGCTCCGCGCGCGAGGGCTTGGGCTTGGCCGCGGCCTTCTTCTTGTGGCCGTACTTCTCGATGAAGTCCTCGACCATCTGCCGCGCGACGTCGTCGGGGTACTGGATGGGCGGCGACTTCTTGAAGTACGCGGAAGGCCCGACGAGCGCGCCGGAGAGGCCGTTGTCGAGGGCGAGCTTGACGCAGCGGACCGCGTCGATGATCACGCCTGCGGAGTTGGGCGAGTCCCAGACCTCGAGCTTCAGCTCGACGTTGAGGGGGACGTCGCCGAAGGTGCGCCCTTCGAGGCGGATGTAGGCCCACTTGCGGTCGTCCAGCCACTCGACGTAGTCGCTCGGCCCGATGTGGACGTTCTTCTCGCCGATCTCGTAGTCGAGCATCGAGGTGACCGCGTTCGTCTTGGAGATCTTCTTCGATTCGAGGCGCGAGCGCTCGAGCATGTTCAGGAAGTCGGTGTTCCCTCCCACGTTGAGCTGGCTCGTCCGCTCGAGGCGGACACCGCGCTCGAGGAAGAGCCTCGCGAGCACCCGGTGAATGATCGTAGCGCCCACCTGCGACTTGATGTCGTCCCCGATCACGGGGAGCTTCTTCTGCTCGAACCGGCGCTGCCAGTATTTC
>JBGPHU010000011.1:0-29247 GCA_041484545.1 Candidatus Eiseniibacteriota bacterium
ATTTGCTCGTTGCCAACTCCGGCGGTCGCGTCTCCGTCTTCCTTGGAGACGGCTCCGGGGGCTTTGCGCCCGCCAAGTTCCTGGCCCCGGCTGCATCCCCCGAATACATCTCGGTCGGCGATTTGAACCGGGATGGCAGGCCTGATGTGATCACAGCCACGACAACGGGTGTGACCGTGTTCCTGAACCGCTTCGGGCCGGCGATGCCTGCGGTCGAGGCCCGCGCCTTCGTGCAGGGAAACCGCGCAACGCCCACCGCCGCGGGCAACAACGACGTGTGCATCCTGCTCGAGCCGCTGCATGGTTCGTACACCTCCGACCAGCTTGACCCTGGGTCCTTGACCCTGAGCTCTGAGGGCACGGGCTCCGTAAGCGAGATTCATGACGTCTCGAGGAAGACGATCGTCACTACGGACCGGGATGGAAACGGCGTGCCCGAGGTCGGAATTTACTTTGCCGGCTCGGATGTCGCGCGCCTCTTCGATCAGATCCATGGCCGCGCGTCCGCCGCAGCGGAGCTCGCGGGCTCCCTCACCGACGGCAGAGCCTTCTGCGCCGATGTCGAGATGAGCCTGGTGGGGACCGGTCAGCCGCCGCACGGGGTTGCCTTCGCGCCGAACCCGCTGAATCCACAGAGCAAGCTCACCTTTACAACGGAGAGAGAAGGTCCGGCTCGCGCGCAGCTCTTCGATATCCATGGCCGGCTCGTGCGGACGATCCTTGAAAGCGCGCGTCTCCCGGTTGGAGCGCACGAGTTCACGTTCGACGGGAAGACGGATCGCGGCGCGTCGCTCTCCTCCGGTGTCTATTTCTATCGCGTGGAATCCACCGACGGGAGATCCGAGGGCCAGATCGTCATATTGAAGTAGAGCACACCGGCGGGCGGGTGCCCGACTGATGCTCCATCACCCGCCTACCGAACGCAAGTAGCCCGGATCCACCTTCGCCCCGAGGCGTTGCGCCTCGCGCGCGTCTGCCTGCGCGCGCGCGCGATCGTGAAGCGCTAACCAGGAGTAGCTGCGCGCGAGGTAGTAGCCGCCGAGCTTGGCGTCCCCCGGCCGTATGGCGCCGATCGCCTGGTCGAAGGCGGCGACGGCTTCCCGGTGTCGACCCAATCTCTGGAGCGTCACCCCGAGCAGGTTGTACTCCTCGGCGTTCGCCGGATTCCCGGGATCGAGATCGATCCCCCGCCGGCGGTCCGCGGCTGATTTCTCGTCATCCTTGAGGACGGCGTACGCCACCGCGCGGTTCAGGTAGGCGTCTCGATAGCGCGGGTTCAGCTCGAGAATGCGCGTGAAGTCGGAAATGGCGCCCGCCAGATCCCCTCGCCGATATCTCATCGCCCCTCGATTGTTCAGGGCGTCCACGAGACTCGGATCGAGCTCGATGGCGTGGTCGAAGCACACCAGCGCCGAATCGTTCCTGTCGAGTTGCGCGAGCAGGAGCCCCTTGTTGTACCAGATGCGAGGGAGCCCCTTGTTCAATTCCAGCGCCCGGTCGTAGTCCGCCAGAGCCTCGGCGGTCCTCCCGTTCCTGCCGTAGTAATTCGCGCGGTTATAGTAGGCGTCCACGATCTTCCCGGGATACTTCTGGATGGTGTCGTTCCAGAAGGTCTCGGAATCCTTCCAGACGCGGCACCGGTTCCAGGTCTGTGCCAGGGAAACGGGAGCCAGGAGGAGAAACACTCCCGCCACGACCGCCTTCAGCGGGAACCCCCCACGCGCGCGCGCGCCCGCCGCAGGCTCGTCCAGCCACCAGGCCATCGCGAAGAAGAGTCCGATGTACGGAACGTAGGTATACCGCTCCGCCATGAGCGCCGCCCCCACGGTGACGAGCTGGAGCACGAGGGCGATATTGATGAAGAAGAACGCGATCCCGAACACGACCGGCCGCACCCTACGAAAGACGTACAGGACGGCAGGAAGCCCCACGGCGAGGATCACCGGCGCGAGGTAGTACCCGGTCGGATACTTGGTCGTCGACGTGGCCGGAAGCGGATAGATCGCGGAGAGGTGCGTCGGCACGAAGAGCTTCACCACGTACATGAGGGTGCCGACCGAAGCGAAGATCACTCGCTGGAAGGGACTCCAGAGGGTCGGGGAGGCGACGGCGCCGACCTCCTGCTGCGCCTTGAAGGTGAGGAGGCCCACGGCGGCCGAGACCGCGAGGAACGGGATCTTCTCGAGCACCTCGCGAGCGCGAATCGGGCGGCGGCGGAAGTAATCGACGGCGAAGAGGGTGAGCGGGAGGACGACGGCCGCGGGCTTGGAGGCCACGGAGAGCACGAAGGCCATCCAGGTCGCGAGGAGCCACCACCATCGCCGGGCGTCGAGATATCGGAGATAGAGGAGCAGCGCGATCAGGTAGAAGAAGGCGTACAGCACGTCTTTTCGCTCGGAGATCCACGCCACGGACTCGACGTGCATCGGGTGGATCCCGAAGAAGAGCGCGGTGGCTACCGAGGTCCAGAGCCTTCCGCCCGAGAGCTTCCGGACGAAGAAGAATACGAGCGCGGTGTTCGCCAGGTGGAAGAGCAGATTGAGCCAGTGGTACGAGGCGGCATCCAGACCCGAGAGTCTGTAGTTCAGGGCGAGCGACGCCATCGTGAGCGGGTGGTAGTTGCCGCCCAGGTTCTCGTGGAGGAGCCCGTGAAGCGTGGGATGCACGATCACCGCGTTGTCCGTCACATAGAAATTGTCGTCCCAGTTGATGAAACCGTTCCCGAGGCTCGGAATGTAGGCGGCGAACGTGACGGCGAGCACCGCCCCGAGCCAGAGGAGGCCGCCCGCGGCCCGGGACGCGCGCTTGATCTTCGGTTTTCGCTTGGTCAGAGCTTCCTCCGGGCGCTCCCCCTACGCCGTGGCCCCACTCGTAGCGCGCGCCCAGACCTCGGCGGTTTCCCGCGCGTAGGCCTCGAACGCCCGCGGCGCCTTGCCGAGGATTTTCGTCTGGAGCGCCACGTCCTCGCGGGTCGCCTGGAGACCCTCCCGCTGGAAGAACTCGTACATCAGCCGGAAGTCGAACGCGAGAAACGCGGGGAGATATTGCAGCGTTTGCTTTTCCCATGCGTCCATGTCGTCTCCGCCGTAGGCGACCGCGCGCCCCAGCGTCTTGCTCCAGATCTCGGCCGTGCGCTGGCCGGTCAGGACGTCCGGTCCCACGAGGTTCACGGTCTGTCCGTCCAGCTGCCCGGTCGTCAGCGCGAGCGCCGCCACCTCGGCGATGTCGCGCACGTCCACGCGCGAGATACCCAGTGGGCCGATCGGCTGCGGGTACACGCCGTACTGGAGGAGGGCGTCCTTGAACCAGCCGTCGTTCTGGTAAAAGTTGTTCGGGCGAAGGATCGTGTAAGGGATCTTCGAGGCCTTGATCGCCGTCTCGATCGGAAGCTTGGATCCGAAGTGAGGCAGATGCGGAGCCTTGTCCACGTTGTGGACGGAGAGATAGGCGATGCGCTTCACGCCCGCCATGCGCGCGCCGTTCAGCGCCATCAGCCCCTCGTGCGTCTCGGCCGGGCTCAGCCCGTTGAGCAGGAACACGCCGTCCATGCCCCGGAACACCGACCGCACCGTGACGGGATCGAGCAGATCTCCCACGACGCCCCGGACCCCTGCCGGGAGCGCGCGCTGCTTTTCCGCGGTTCGCGTCAGGACGGTCACCTCCGCCTTGCGGGCCACGAGCTCACGGACAACCTGGCTGCCGACCGTGCCGGTACCGCCGAGAACGAGTGCTTTCATGGCTTCTCCTTGTCAGTGTGCTTGGTGGCCGGGCCGCGGTCGAGTAGCATCGTGAAATTCTAGGTCCTGAGACCACGTCTGGACAGTCGCATTTCACCCCGCGAGGAGTTCATGGAAACGCCGTCGGAGCCGACCACCCCCATTCTGGACCCCCCGCTCGCCTATCGCGACCCCCGGTTTCTCGAGAGCGAGGAGGGTCGGCCGGTTCGCATTCTCGCGGAATACCTTCAACCTCTCCATGCCTTTCGCCACCACCGGGTCCACGACACGATCGCGTTCTTCGGCTCCTCTCGCGTTCATGAAGACGGACCGCTTGGTCGTTTCTATCGCGACGCCCGCGAGCTGGCGCGGCTGGTGACCGAGTGGTCGCAGGGGATCAAGGGCGGGGGGCGGCGCTTCCTGGTCAGCACCGGAGGCGGACCCGGAATCATGGAGGCTGCCAATCGGGGCGCCATGGACGCGGGGGGACGCACCATCGGGCTCAACATCGGTCTGCCGCACGAGCAGCGTCCCAACTCCTACATCACGCCGGGACTCTCCTTCCAGTTCCACTACTTCTTCATGCGCAAGCTCTGGTTCGCATACTTAGCCCGTGCCCTGGTCGTGTTCCCCGGAGGATTCGGCACCCTGGACGAGATGTTCGAGATCCTGACCCTCTCCCAGACCGGTAAGCTGGACCGGAAAGTTCCGGTCCTGCTCTATGGCCCCGACTACTGGAAGAAGCTCATCGACTTCGAGGCCCTGGTCGAGGCAGGCATGATCGATCGCGGAGATCTGGGGCTGTTCCACTTCGTGAGCGAGCCGAAGGAGACGCTCCTGCTCTTGCAGAAGATGCTCGGCTCGGAGCAGAGACCGGAAACCCCGTCCCTCGCGAAGTCGAAAACGCCCTACTCACCGGTGGCGAGGCCATGACCGTCGACAGGGAGCACCGCTCCCTGCTACTCCGCGTCGCGCGCAGGGCCATGGTCGAGCACGGCCTGGAGCCTGATTTCACCCCTGCGGCGCTCGCGGAGGCCCAGGCGATCCCGGGCGCGGCCCTTGCGGGCGGCGACGGCGTCCGCGACTTGAGAGCGCTCCCCTGGTGCTCCATCGACAACGACGATTCGCGGGACTTGGATCAGCTCACCGCGGCCGAAACCGCGAACGGAAGCGGCCCGGCGAAGATCCTGGTCGCGGTGGCGCACGTCGGCGCGCTCGTCACGCCTGGCACCGCCCTCGACGATCACGCCGGCGCCAACACCACCTCGGTCTACACCGCGCCGCAGGTCTTCCCCATGCTGCCCGAGCGACTGAGCACGGACCTGACCTCGCTGGGGGAAGGCGTCGACCGCCTCGCGATGGTGATCGAGTTCGCCGTGGACTCGGAGGGCAAGGTCGCAAGGTCGGACGTCTACCCGGCCGCGGTCCACAACCGGGCCAAGCTGGCCTACTCGAGCGTCGGGCCCTGGCTCGAGGGCGAGGGCGCCATCCCCCCCACCGCGGCCGCCGTGCCCGGGCTGGCCGAGAATCTGAAGGCGCAGGACCAGGTGGCCCAGAGCCTCAAGAGCCGCCGCCACGACGAGGGCGCCCTCGAGCTGGAGACGATCGACGTGCGGGCGCTCTTCGATGGAGAGCGCGTGGTGGGACTCACGCCCGAAAGGCGAAACCGGGCGAAGGAGCTGATCGAGGACTTCATGATCGCGGCGAACGGCGCGATCGCGCGGTTCCTCACCAGCAAGCGGTTCCCGGTCGTGCGCCGGGTCGTCCGCTCGCCCGAGCGCTGGCAGCGGATCGTCGAACTCGCGGGCCGATACGGAGAGCCGCTCCCGTCCGAGCCCGACGCGCGCTCGCTCAACCAGTTCCTGGTCAAGCGCCGGAAGGCGGACCCGGACCGCTTCCCCGATCTATCGCTCTCGATCATCAAGCTGCTCGGCCGCGGCGAGTACGTCGCGAGCGTTCCAGGCGAGGACGTTCCCGGACACTTCGGCCTCGCGGTGAGCCAGTACACCCATTCGACGGCGCCCAACCGCCGCTATCCGGATCTTATCACCCAGCGTCTGCTCCAGGCAGCGCTCACGGGGGCAGCGGTCCCGTACCGGCCCGACCAGCTCCGGGCGCTCGCCGACCACTGCACCAAGAAGGAGGACGACGCCCAGAAGGTCGAGCGTCTGACGCGGAAGGCCGCCGCCGCCTGCCTTCTCGAGGACCGGATCGGCGAGGTGTTCGATGGATACGTGACCGGAGCGTCGGTGAAGGGAACCTGGGCGCGCATCCTCGATCCGCCCGCGGAGGGCCGCGTGGAGCGAGGCGGGATGGGCCTGGACGTCGGGGACGCGGTGCGATTGAAGCTGATCCGCACCGATCCCGAGCGCGGATTCATTGACTTCGAGCGGCTCGGCGCTTCGGGAGCTACAGAACCCCGGGCTCGTCGCGCGCCGGAAAGACGCCGCGCCCGAGGCGACGCTCCGTCGCGGAATCCTCGCCGGGACGCTCGGCGTGGCTCTTCCGGAGCGGGATCTCCTTCAGGAAGATCGAAATCACGAAAGCTACGCCCATGAGAATGGCCGCGATGAGGAAGGTCTCGGTGATCGAGGCCGCGAAGGCCTGTCTCGCCCGCGCGACGAACGACGCGAACGTCTGATGGGCCTGCGCCTGGAGCGCGGGCGGCAAGCGGCTGAGCCTGGCTTCGATCATGCCCCGGCCCGGCTGCGTCAGGATCATCTGTAGCGAATTCGCGTCCGCCCGCTCCAGATGCGCCGACGGAAGCGACGGGGAGACCATGCGGATGAACGGGTCCTTGGCCAGATCTCCCAGCTCCCGCGAGAGGCGCGCGTTGAGCACGCTCCCCAGCACCGCCGTCCCCACGGTCGCCCCGATGCTCCGGAAGAGCTGCGTCGAGGCCGTCGCGATTCCCAGCATCGCGTGCTCGAACGCGTTCTGGACGGCAAGCGTGAACACGGGGAGCGTCGCCCCGATCCCGAGCCCTGTCGCGATCATGCGCAGGACCAAGGACGTCGAGGACGTGGACGCCGACATCCGTGACATGACGAAGAGCGCCACGGTGGCCAGGGCGAGCCCCAGGACCGCGATCACCTTGTAGCGGCCCGTGCGCGACGTGACCTGGCCCGAGATCACGCTCGCCGTGACGAACGCAAGGGTGAGCGGCGTGAGGATCGTGCCGGAGTGCGTGGCGTTCACGCCCAGGACGAGCTGCGCATAGAGCGGGATGAACACGATCGAGCCGAACATCCCGATCCCCAGGAAGAAGAGCGCCGCGATCGAGACCGCGAAGATGGGATTGGAGAAGAGCGAGAGCGGGAGAACGGGCTCCTTCGCCCGAGTTTCCACGAACGCGAAGAGCCCGGCGCTCACCAGCGCCACACCGAAGAGACCGAGGATGGTGGACGAATCCCACGGATGCTGGCTGCCGCCCCAGATCAGCGCGAGGAGCAGGGCGACCAAGGACGCGGTCAGGAGCAGCGCCCCCGCGAAATCGATCGACCGTTCCTTCCGGTCCGGCTCGATGTGCGGCAGGAGCGCCGCGACCGCGGCGAAGGCCACGATGCCCACCGGGATGTTGATGAAGAAATTCCACCGCCAGGAGGCGTTGTCCGTGAGCCAGCCCCCGAGCGTGGGTCCTATGATCGAGGAGAGCCCGAACACACCTCCCAGGAGTCCCTGCCAGCGCCCGCGCTCGGCCGGCGGATAGAGATCGCCGACCACCGCGAAAGCGTTCGCGAAGATCGCGCCCCCGCCGAGCCCCTGGATCGCGCGGAACAGGACGAGCTGAAGCATGTTCTGCGAGATCCCCGAGAGCACCGACCCCACCAGAAAGAGCACGATGGCGGAAAGGATGAACGGCTTCCGGCCGTAGATGTCGGAGAGCTTGCCGTAGATCGGGACCACGACGGTGGACGCGAGCAGGTAGGCCGCGATGACCCAGCTCAGATGCTCGAGACCATGGAACTCCTGGACGATGCGTGGCAGCGCGGTCGCCACGATGGTCTGGTCCAGGGCCGCGAGGAACAGCGCCAGCATGACCCCGAGCATCACGAGCAGCTTCCGCGATTTCGGGATGTTCGCGAGCATGCGGATGAGAGTCCCCTACTTCGCCGGAGCGCGTCAAGCGGCGCGCCGGCGGCGCGTGTTGGCTCCGCCCCCACCCGCGCAATCGGCCGCCCCACCCTCGCCCCTCTCGACGCCGCGCAGATTTCGGTCCATCATGGGCCGCCATTCCCTTGATCCTCGTTTAGAGCCTGACGGAGCGCGCTTGCCGGACGCTGCCGGAATCGAAGTCGAACATGTCGTGAAGGAATATGCGGGCGTCCCGGCTCTGGACGTGGAACGCCTGTCCGTCGAGCCGCGCTCGACTCTGGCTTTGATCGGTCCGAGCGGGTGCGGCAAGAGCACGCTGCTCCGGGTCATCGTCGGCCTCCTCGCGCCCGACCGCGGCAGGATCGCGATCGCGGGAACGCTCATGACCCCCGCAACGCGGAGAGGCCTTCAGCTCCGGATGGGCTACGTCATCCAGGAGGGAGGCCTGTTCCCGCATCTGACCGCTGAGGAGAACGCGACGCTCGTGGCGCGCGACCTGGGCTGGCCGAAGGCCAGGATCAAAGAGCGGGTCGGGGAGCTGCTCGAGCTGACCCAGATTCCTCACGCCCTGCTCGGTCGCTTCCCCACCCAGCTGAGCGGCGGCCAGCGGCAGCGGGTCGCGCTCATGCGCGCGCTCATGCTCGATCCCGAGGTTCTACTCCTCGACGAGCCGCTCGCCGCGCTCGATCCCATGATCCGCTCGGACCTCCAGCGCGATCTCAAGGGTGTGTTCGAGCGCCTGCGGAAGACCGTGCTCTTCGTGACCCACGACATGGCCGAGGCCGCCTTCATCGCGGGCGAGATGGCGATCATGCGCGCCGGCCGGATCCTCCAGCGCGGAAGCTTCCGCGACCTGGCGCGCCATCCGGCCGATCCGTTCGTCACGGAATTCATCCGGGCCCAGCGGCCGCTCGACCTGGCCGACCTCACAGCCACGTGAAGCGCGCGCGTCTCGTCCTCGCGGTATCCGGGCTGATCCTCGCCGGCTTCGGCGCGTGCGCCGCCCTTGGCGCGTGCGCCGCCCGCGTCGCGAGCGCGGAGGGCCGCGTGACCGTAGGCTCCAAGGCCTTCCCCGAATCCTGGATCCTGGCCGAAGCGCTCGCGACCGCGATGCGTTCGGAAGGAGTGCCCCAGGTGGAACATCGGAACAACCTCGGCGGCACCGAGATCGTGTTCCAGGCCCTCCGGTCGGGAGACGTGGACGTCTACCCGGAATACACAGGCACGATCCTCGAGGTGATCCTCCACGGCACGCTTCCGCTCACGCTTCCGGAGATGCGCCGGGAGCTTGCGAGACAGGGACTGGGCGTGAGCGAGCCGCTCGGGTTCAACGACAGCTACGCCCTCGCGGTGACGCGCGAGGCCAAGGACCGCTACGGGCTGCGCGCGATCTCGGACCTGGCCAGGCACCCCGAGCTCAAGCTGGGCCTGACCCACGAATTCCTCGGCCGACCCGACGGATGGCCGGGGCTCGCGCGCCGCTATGCGCTTCAGATGCGAAACGTCGTCGGGATCCAGCATGAGCTTGCCTACACGGCGCTCGCGAGCGGCAGGATAGACGCGACCGACATCTACACCACAGACGCGCAGATCCAGCAACTGGGGTTGACCGTCCTCGACGACGACCTGAAGTTCTTCCCGCGCTACGACGCGGTCTGGCTCTACCGGCTGGACCTCGGGAGCCGCGAGCCTCGCGCGCTCGACGCCATGAGGCGGCTGACCGGGAAGATCGACGAGGCGCGAATGATTCAGGCGAACGCGCGCGTGGTGCTCCGCCGGGTGTCCTACCGGGAATCGGCGGATTCCCTCCTGGCCTCGGTGCTGGCGCGCGCGCCGGCCATGCGGCGCGGCGGGCCGGGCGTCTGGGCATCCATCGCGCGCAACACGGCGCAACATCTGAAGCTGGTGGCGATATCGCTCTTCCTCGCGGTGATTGTGGGGGTTCCGCTGGGGGTCACCGCCACCCGTTCGCCTGGTCTGGGAGGCGCCATTCTCTCGCTGTCGGGGCTCCTCCAAACCATTCCATCCTTGGCGCTCCTCGCGGTTCTGATCCCGCTTCTTGGGATCGGGGTGGTCCCGGCGCTCGTCGCGCTCTTCTTGTACAGCCTTCTGCCGATCGTGCGGAACACCTACGTGGGCTTGACCACGATCCCGACGCCGCTTGCCGAGGCGGCCGAGGCGATCGGCCTCTCGGGCTCGGCGAAGCTCTTTCGCGTGCGCCTGCCCATGGCTTCCCCCTCGATCATGGCGGGCATCAAGACCAGCGCCGTCATCAACGTCGGCACGGCCACCCTGGCAGCGCTGATCGGCGCCGGGGGCCTGGGCGAGCCCATCCTGTCCGGCATTCAGCTCAGGCAGAACGCGTTGATCCTCCAGGGGGCGGTCCCGGCGGCGGTCCTGGCCCTCCTGGTCCAGCGGCTCTTCGACGCAATCGACCTCGTGGCGGTCCCGCGAGGCCTCCGGCTTCCCCAAAACCGCATCTAAGACCCACCCCCGGGGTACGTAAACCGGCGTAGACCCGGCAGGAAACCTGCGCCATCATTGAGTAAGTAACGCAGGCCATCGACCCTGGAGGCGCCATGCCGGACACCCTGATCCTCGACCATGAACGCCAGGCCCTGGCGTCCCGAATGTCGGACGCGCGAGTCAGGACCGACGAGATCTTTTCAATCCTGCAACCGGGGGACGCCCTCTACGAGCGTCCCATTCCAGAACGCCATCGCCTGATCTTCTACCTCGGGCATCTGGAGGCTTTCGACTGGAACCTCATCGCGCGCCGGGCGTTCGGGATCGAGCCGTTCAGCGCCTCGCTCGACAAGCTCTTCGCGTTCGGGATCGATCCGATCGGCGGAGGACTGCCGGACGAGCCGGCTTCCGACTGGCCCCGGGTCTCGGTCGTCACGGATTACAACGCCCGCGTCCGGGAGATCGTGGACGAGTGCCTTTCGGGGGGACGGCTCGCGCGGAACGGCACGGACCTCGAGGGGGCCTTCAACATGGCGATCGAGCACCGGCTGATGCACTCCGAGACGCTCGCCTACCTCCTCCACCAGCTTCCCTACAGCGCCAAGATCCCCGCGCCTTCCGTACCGGTCCCGGCGCGAGCGGACGCCCCGCGGACCAAGGACGTCGGAATCCCCGAGGGTGAGACGACGCTGGGACGCGGGAGGGAGGAACGCGGCTTCGGGTGGGACAACGAGTTCGATCCTTTCAAGGTTCATGTTCCGGCATTCTCGATCGACTCGCACAAGGTGACGAACGGCCGCTTCCTGGAATTCGTTCGGGACGGCGGCTACGAAAAGCGCGCGTTCTGGTCCGACGCCGCGTGGGAGTGGAAGGGCCGGGAGGGAATCCGGCATCCCTTGTTCTGGCGCGAGCGCGGCAAGGCCTGGCTCTATCGCGGGATGTTCGCCGAGGTTCCGCTGCCGCCCGACGCGCCCGTTTACGTCAGCCATGCCGAGGCCTCCGCGTTCGCCCGCTGGCAGGGGCGCTCGCTCCCTACCGAGCCGCAGTTCCACCGGGCCGCGTATGGAACGCCGGATGGCCCGGAACGGGCGTATCCGTGGGGCGAGGACGCTCCGGCCGAGAAGCACGGGAATTTCGACCTCAGGCGCTGGGATCCCACCCCGGTGGGGGCCTTCCCCGCCGGAGACAGCGCGTTCGGGGTCTCCGAGCTGGTGGGCAACGGATGGGAGTGGACATCCAGCGTGTTCGGCCCGTTTCCCGGATTCCGCCCGCATCCGGACTACGAGGGCTATTCCAAGAACTTCTTCGACGGGGAGCACTTCGTCCAGAAGGGCGGCTCGCCGCGCACGGCCGCGTGCATGTTGCGCCGTTCGTTCCGGAACTGGTTCCAGCCGCTCTATCCTTACGTCTACTCCGGCTTCCGAACCGTCGGCTCGCGAGGGTAGTCGTGAGACTGGAAGCGGCCGGCGCCGCGACTTCCACATTTCTCGACGAGCTGGCGGCCGATGTCCGCGCTGGACTCGGCGGGGCAGGCCAGAAAAGCCTCCCCTCGCGGTACCTCTACGACGACCTGGGCTCGGCGCTGTTCGAGGCGATCGGATCCCTGCCGGAATACGGTCTCACGCGCGCCGACGAGCGCATCTTGATGTCGTACGCGAGCGAGATCGTCGCCGCGATGCGGGGCCCGATCACCGTGGCCGAGCTGGGGAGCGGAAGCGGACGGAAGACGCGCTGGATCCTCGAAGCGCTCGGGACCGGACGGCCCGCGCGCTACTACCCGATCGATATCTCCCGTGCGGCGCTCGACCGCTGCGAGTTGGAGCTGAGCCGGCTCCCGTCCGTCACTGTCGAAACGGTAGAGGCGGATTACCTGAGCGGCCTTTCGCTGGTCGCCTCGCGCCGCCGGAGCGACGAGCGGATGCTTCTCCTGTTCCTGGGGAGCACGATCGGAAATTTCGAGCGGGCCGAGGCGGGAGAATTCATCCGCGAGGTCCGGAGACGTCTCAGGCCGGGAGACGGATTCCTCATCGGCGCCGATCTCGTGAAACCCGCGCCAGCGCTGATCGCGGCCTATGACGACGCCCTCGGCGTCACCGCCGCCTTCAATCTCAACCTGCTTTGTCGCATCAATCGCGAGCTCGACGCGAATTTCGACCTGGAGCTGTTTCAGCATGACGCCCGATGGAACGCCGCGGAGCGGCGCGTGGAAATGCACCTCGTCGCGCACGGGGCTCATACGGTCAGGATCGAGGGGATCGATCTCGGCGTGACATTCCGGGCCGGTGAAAGCATCTGGACCGAAAGCTCGTACAAGTTCGATCCCGACGAGCTTGGCCTCGTGGCGAAGCGGGCGCGATTCGCGGTCGCCGGGCAGTGGGTGGACCGCCAATGGCCGTTCGCCGAGACCCTTCTCATCGCGCGGTAAGTTCGTAAGTATCGGCCCTGCTTGGACGTAATGAAACATGGCGTTCCCCCGGTAGCTTTACTGTGTTCTACTTGTAGTAAGCGATGGGGCGCTCGTCGCGTTGAAAGTTCGAACCCAAACCACGCATAAGGAACCGGCGGATCCGGGATCCGTCAAGAGCGAGGCAGGAAGCTATGAACATCGCCACGAACGAAGCAGAGAACCTGATTCACAAGAACGAAGAGTTGCGCCGGAAGCTGGACGAAGCGGAAGACCAGGTGCACGCCATCCGGAACGAGAGCGTGGATGGGTTCGTCGTGGCGCGCGCGGATGGCGAACGGGTTCTGATGCTGGAGACTGCAACCCGGCCCTACCGCATCCTCGTCGACAAGATGCAGCAGGGCGCGGTCGCGACGTCCGCGGACGGCACCGTGCTCTACTGCAACCGGCGATTCGCGGAGATGCTTCGGCGCCAGCCCGAGGAAGTGGCCGGCAACTCGATCTACAGCTTCTTCGCCGTTTCCTCGCAGACCGCCTACGAGGAAGTCATCGACTCCGGCAGCGGGCAGGGTGAGTTCGGACTGCTCCGTTCGGACGGGACCCTGGTGCCGGTCCACGTGGCGGTCAACGCCGTCGAGGATTCGGACGCGGCCTCCTACCTGATCATCACCGATCTGACGGAGCAGCACGCGCGCCGGCGCGCCGAACAGCTGGCGCACCGACTCGAGCGCGAGCTGGAGGAGCGGAAGCGGATCGAGGAGGCGCTCCGCCTGAGCGAAGCCCGGCTCGCCGACGCCAGCCGGCGCAAGGACCAGTTCTTGGCCGTGCTCTCGCACGAGATCCGCGGCCCGCTCGCCCCCATCCAGAACGCGCTCCACGTGCTCCAGCGCGACCCGAACGGGCCGCTCGCGGCGCAGGCGCGCGAGATCGTCGAGAGGCAGGCAACGTACATGGCTCGGATCACCGACGATCTCTTCGACCTGTCCCGCATCTCGAGCGGGACGATACTCCTGCGCAAGGAGCGTCTCGACCTCACCGAGCTGGTTCGCCGCGCCGTCGGAGACTACCGGATCACGCTGGAGGCCGCCGGACTGCAGGTCGATCTGCTGTTGCCCGAGCGCCCGCTCTGGACGAACGGCGATCTCACGCGCCTCTCGCAGATCTTCACGAACATCTTGCAGAACGCCGCCAAGTTCACCGAGGCCGGGGGGCGGGTGACCGCCTCGCTCTCGGAAGACCCGGCGGGAAAGACGGCGTCCATCCGCGTCCGGGACAACGGCATCGGCATGGACGCGGAGCACCTGGGGCGTGTCTTCGAAGCGTTCCGCCCGGGCGCCCGGACCTACGACCGCGACAGCGGCGGCCTGGGGATCGGGATGGCGCTCGCGAAGGGCCTGGTCGAGCTGCACGGAGGCCGTATCGTCGCCGCGAGCGAGGGTACGGGCAAGGGATCGGAATTCACGATCGAGCTTCCCCTGGAGCCCGAGGCAAGAACGCAGGAGAGCGTCGTCCGTTACAACCCGGAGCCCGCCAAGTCCTACCGCATCCTCGTCATCGAGGACTGCATCGACGCCGCCGAGAGCATGGAGATGCTCCTCCACATCATGGGACACGAGGTGGAGAAGGCGTACGACGGTCCGGTGGGAATCGAGATCGCGAAGCGTTTCAAGCCCGAGGTGGTGATCTGCGACATCGGCCTTCCCGGCCCGATGGACGGCTACGCCGTGGCCAAGATCCTGCGCCGGGACTTCCCGCGCGGGTCCACCTTCATGATCGCGCTGACCGGCTACGGGCAGCACGAGGACCAGCAGCGCTCGCACGAGGCGGGCTTCGATTTCCATGTGACGAAGCCGGCCGACCCGAAGGAGCTGGAGAAGCTCTTAGCGTCGCTATCGAGCCAGATCTAGGGGTAGCCCGCGCCGAAAGGCTGGCAGCCTAGAGCGAGCGGGCGGTCTCGGCGAGGGCATCCATCGCGGCGTGGAGCTGAGCGTCGGAAAGGTAGGGCGCGGGCCCGAGCCGCAGTGTGGTCCCCCTGACGTCGATGAGCACGCCGCGGGACCTCAACCCTTGCGTGATTTCGGCCGAGCGCGGGCTCGTCAGCGCGAGAAATCCCCCGATGGCCGAGAGCGGAACCGAGCGGTCTCGCGCGATCAGCCCCGGATCGAGATCCAGCGCGTCGAATCGCTCCGCCAGGAGCGCCACCTGGCGTGCGTAGGTCCTCCGCAAGAGTTCGGGCGTCAGATTCACCGCCTCGAAGAAATCGAAGACGCGCGCCGCGCGGTAGTTGCTCGTTGGATCGTGCGTGGCCGAGGCCCAGCGCGCGGGCCCTTCCCCGTAAGCCACTCCCCCCTTCACCTGCTCCGACAGACGGGCGAACTCGCTGAACCATCCGGTGACCACCGGGCGCATGTGGTCGCGCCCGGGAGGAACGCGGAGGAAGGCGTTCCCTTCCCCCAGCTGGCAGTACTTGTAGCCGCCCCCCGTGACGAACGCGTCGGCCAGGCCGTCCCGTTCCAGCGAGCACGGAAGGACGTTGAGCTGATGGTAGGCGTCCACAAGCAGCTCGGCCCCCACGCGGCGGCAGTGCCCGAGCACTTCGCCTAGTCCCGCGACGACGTGAGCGTTCTTGTAGAGCACCGAAGAGGCCAGCACGGCCGAGGTGCGCGCGTTCGTCGCGGCGATGAGCCGCTCCGCGACGGCGCTCGCGGGCTCGGCGCTCACCTTGACGATCTCGAGGACGCCCTCCTCGGCGATCCGGTCGAGCTGGCGGCGGATGGCGTGGAATTCGCCGTCCGTGGTGACGAGCCTCGGGCGCTCGCGGAGCGGCAGAGCCGAGAGGAACTTCACCAGGAGGTCGTGCGTGCCTTGCGCCAAGGCGATCGTTCCGTCCCGGTCGCCGAGGAGCTTCGCGTAGCCGCGGCGGACCCGATCGGCTTTCTCCGCGGCGCGCGGCCACTTCTCGTCGACCAGCGTCGCCGCGTCGTTCCAGGCCTCGACCTGTCCCTCGAGCCCGACGTCGGGCCAGGCCTGATGCGAGTGGCCCGTCAGGAGCAGCCGCTCGGCGACCTTGAAGCGCGAGTAGTGGCGCGCGAGGGGGTTGGGCGACTTCTGGAGATCCTGAACCGTCATGGTCCGGTTCGATTCGAGCGAGGGCACCGGATTACCGCTTCGCGAACGTCGAGGTCCAATTCATGAAGACCGTCGTGGCCGGAAGCTCACCCTCGCGAACGGGCTTGCGGAGGAGGAACCGCTGGCCGTCGGCAGACACGGCGTAGTTGTGGCCGATCGGACTGTCGTCCGAGAGGACGCCCGGGAAGAGCACCCGCGGAACGCCCAGCTCGAGCGTAATACCCGCGGTCCCAGAGACGTCGATCGCGGTCATGGTACCCCCGAGCGAGAGGAAGAAAAGCTCCTTCCCGTCCCGGCGCCACTCCGGGTCGCGACCTCCCTGGCTCGAGACCTGCCACTTGCCCCCCAGTCCCGGGAACGGCTGGATGTACACCTCGCGGCGCCCGGATTCGTTGGAGGAGTAGGCGATCCACCGGCCGTCCGGCGAGAACCGGGGCTCGAACTCGCGGAACTGAGTTGCGAGCAGGGGGTGCCCTTCCACGTGCCCTGTGGTGTTCACAACCCAGATGTCCCAGCTGGTCCCGGTGGTGGACTGGTTCATGCATGCGAGATAGCGTCCGTCGGAAGACCAGTCGCAGGGCCCAATCCCGTTCGGGGCGCGAAAGAGAACCGACTCGGGCTGCGCGCCGGTCGCCGGCTTCACGAAAATGGCGTAGGCGCCCTGCTGATCGGACGTGTAGGCAATACGCCCGCCGTCTGGGGACCAGACCGGCCAGTAGTCGGAGGCGGGACTGAAGGTGAATCTCGTGGTGACGTTCCGGGCGCTCTCGATCGTCCAGATATCGGGATTGCCGGTGCCCGCTTCCACGGCGATCCGCTTGCCGTCGGGAGAAACGGCCTGGTCCGAGTACGTGCCGGGGTCGCCGACCACCTGGACGTCCTTCCCGGCTCGATCGACCCACGTGAGTCGGCTCGTGCCCGCCCCCGCGCTGCCGCGAAAGACGAGCACGCCGTTGCCGGAAGCTGAGAACTCCGCGTTCGCGGCGCCCCCTCCTCCGACCGCTACGTCGTCCACGATCGGAAACGGCTCGCCCCGGAGCTCGAACTTGCGACCGTCGAACGGCTGCGCCAGGAGCGCGCGATCCCGAACGAAGAGGACGTACCCCGGAGCCACGTACTCGATCCTGGACAGGTTTCCGATCAGGAGCACGCTCGTCTTCCGGGAAGCAATGTCCCCCACCTTCAGCACCGTCGACTCAGCCCGGCTCGAGAGCCCCAGGTAGAGGAAATGGCGCCCGTCCGGGAGAAACTGGGGCCAGGCGTTTCCTGTTTCTCCATGCGCGCGGTCGATCCTCGTGACCGGGCTCGCGACTCCTCCAGCGGCGGAAATGCGAATGATCGAGTCCGATGCCGAGCTGTCGAAGAGGATCACGCCGCCGCGGCCCCAGGACCCGTCCCCGCGGCTCCCGGTTTCCCCCAGCGTCTGGGGAGGACCGCCCGTCACCGCGATCTTCTTCAGCTTGCCGTCCGCCATGAAGGCCAGATATCGGCTGTCGGGGGACCAGAACGGGCGCTGGGCATTGTCGGTGCCTGGAAGCGGCTCGGCGGAGAGCGAGCTGAATGGCCGTAGCCAGATACGGGAGACGCCGGCCGAATCGATTGCGTTGAACGCGACGTACTTTCCGTCGGGCGAGACCTTCGGGGTCCCGATCGTGGTTATCGAGCGGGGCGTCGCGATGAAGAACTGGATGGGTTCGGGCCGCCGGGGGGCGCGCGCGACCGCGAGGCCTCCGAGCACCAAGGCCGCGAGCGCACTCGCCGCCGCCAGGCCCCAGGCCAGGCGCTCGCGGGTCTTTCGCCTCGCCGCGACGGGGGCCGGAATGCCGGCGCGCGATCCCGCGTCGCCGATCCACTTCAGCTCCAGCAGCAGATCTCGCGCGGTCTGCCAGCGGTCGTCGGGATCCTTCTCGAGACAGCGCGACACCACGCGATCGAGCGCGGGGGGCGAGAGCGGCATGAGGGCGGAGATGGGACGCGGTGTCTCCTTGAGGATCGCCGCGATCAGACTCGCCTGGCTCCTGCCATCGAATGGACGCCGCCCCGTGGCCATCTCGTAGAGCACGGCGCCGAAGGAGAAGATGTCCGACCGGGCGTCCGCTTCCCCTCCCTCGAGCAGCTCAGGCGCCATGTACTGGAACGTCCCGACGATCGTTCCCTCGGCGGTGATGGGACGGCTCATCGTCGGCGAGGAGAGATCGCTCATGGAGCGCGAGGGCGGCGTGATCCGCGCGAGGCCGAAGTCGAGGAGCTTAGCGCCCGACTTGGTGAGCATGATATTCCCGGGTTTTAGATCTCGGTGGACGAGGCCCTGCCGGTGCGCGCGGTCGAGGGCGTCCGCGATCTCGACCGCGGTCTTCAAGAGCTCGGGAAGCGGCATCGGTCCACGCGCGAGCCGGTCTGCCATCGACTCCCCTTCCAGGTGCTCCATGACGAGGTAGTCCATCCCGTCCTGGTGACCCACGTCGAAGAGGGTGCAGATGTTCGGATGATTGAGGCTCGAGACGATGCGCGCCTCGCGCTCGAAGCGCTGGCGGATGTTGTCGTCCAGCGCCAGGTGGCCCTGGAGGATCTTGATCGCGACGGTGCGATCCAGGCGCGTGTCGCGCGCGCGATAGACCTCGCCCATCCCCCCGGCTCCGAGGAGATCGAGGATTTCGTAGGCTCCGATGCGGTTTCCGGGCTGGAGGCTCATGGGAGCGGGAGATTAGCACACCCGGGCGAGCCCTGGGCGGGTGCCCTGGTCGGGCAACGCCCTGACATCAAAGCTCCGCGCGGATCTCCCAGAGGTCCGGGAATATGGGCCGGTCGAGCGTGGTCATGAGATAGGCCGCGCCCTCCGAGCCTCCCGTTCCGCGCTTCGTGCCGATCGTGCGCTGGACCATCTTCACGTGGCGGTAGCGCCACTCCTGGACCCCCTCGTCGAGATCCACGAGCCGCTCGCAGAGCGAGGCGAGGACGGGATCGCGGCGGTAGATCGCGATCAGGACCGGGTGGAGCGCGGGCACGGGCTCGACCGGCCGGGTCACGTCCCGCTCGAGCGCTTCGCGCGGGACCGGATGCCCTTTGGAGGCGAGGAGCCGGAGAAACGCGTCCCAGAGCGTGGGCTCTTCCAGACGCCGCGTGAGCCGCTTCCTCTGCTCGCCTCCGGCCTCGTAGCGCTCCAGGGCGGCCTTGTTCTTCGCGCCGAGCACGAACTCCAGCTCGCGGAACTGGAACGACTGAAACCCGCTCCCCGACTCCAGCCGCGCCCGGAAGGAGAGGAATTCGAGCGGGGTCATCGTCTCGAGCACGTCGATCTGGGCGACCACGACCTTGAGGATGGTGAGGATGCGCTTCAGCGTGTGGGACGCGCGCGTCGCGTCCTCCGCGGCAAGGAGCGATTTCAGATAGTCCACTTCGTGGAGCAGCTCCTTGAACCACAGCTCGTAGATCTGGTGAATGATGATGAACAGCGTCTCGTCATGCTCCGGCCCGTCGGATACGGGCTTCTGCAGCGAGAGAAGCTCCTCCAGCTTGAGATAACTCGAGTAGGTCACCGGCATCGGGCTCTCCGTTCGATCACGTGAACCGCGGTTTGTAAGCGTTGAGCGACTCGTAGGGATCGGGCCACGGGAGCGAGAAGGCCAGCTCGCGCGCCGCATGCCGCGTCCAATAGGGGTCCCAGAGGTGCGCGCGGGCGAGCAGACACAGATCCGCGCGTCCGGAGGCCAGGATCGTGTTCACGTCGGCGTAGGAAGAGATGTTGCCGACCGCCATGGTCGCGATCCCAACCTCGTGCCGGACCCGGTCGGCGAACGGCGTCTGGAAGAGCCGCCCGTAGACCGGCCGCTGCTCGGGGACCGTCTGCCCCGCCGAGACGTCCACGATATCGCAGCCGTGCGCCTTCAGCATCCGCGCCACTAGGACGGAGTCTTGCGGCGTGATCCCTCCCGGGAACCAGTCGGTGGCCGAGACCCGCACCGACATCGGCTTCTCCTCGGGCCACACCGCCCGCACCGCGTCGAACACTTCCAGCGGGAAGCGCATCCGGTTCTCGAGCGGGCCCCCGTACGAATCCTCGCGCCGGTTCGTGACCGGCGAGATGAAGCTCCCTAACAGATATCCGTGCGCGGCGTGGATCTCCAGGAGGTCGAACCCGGCTTCGATGGTGAGCCCGGTGGCCCGGACGAAATCCCGGACCACCTCGCCCATCTCGGCGCGCGTCATCTCCTTCGGCACCTGGCTGTGCGGGAAGTAAGGCAAGGCGGAGGGGGCCACGATGGGCCATTCCCCGGAGGACAGGGGCTCGTTCTCCCCCTCCCAGGATAGTCGCGTCGCGGCTTTCCTTCCCGCGTGTCCGAGCTGCATCGCGATCTTGGCGCTCGAGTGAGCATGCACGAAATCCACGATGCGACGCCATGCAACGGCGTGCTCCGGCTTGTACATGCCCGTGCACCCCGGCGAGATCCTCCCGCCCGCGCTCACGTCGGTCATCTCCGCGAACACCAGCCCCGCGCCTCCCACGGCGCGGGAGCCGAGGTGCACCAGATGCCAGTCGTCGGGCATGCCGTCCTCGGCCGAGTACTGGCACATGGGCGAAACCGCCACGCGATTCACGAGCGTTAGCTCGCGCAGGCGGAACGGCGTGAACATCGGGGGCGGAGCCCGGTTCGGCGACGCCTGCGGCGGAGCCGGGTTCGCGATTGCCGGCACGCCCGCCTGGCGGGCCGCCTCACCCGCGAACCACTCGTCCACTCTGGCGACGAATGCCGGGTCCCGCGCCTTCAGATTCTCATGGGTCACCCGGAGACTCCGGGTCAGGAGCGCGAAGGCGAACTGGATTTCGGGGAGCTTCACGTAGCGCTCGGTGTCCTCGAACCATTGGAGGCTGGCCTCCGCGGCGCGCTGGAGGCTCTCCACCGCGGGCCGCCGCGCGTCCTCGTAGGCTTGAAGGGCGCGCGGGATCTCCCGGTGGGTCTTCAGCGCCTCGGAGAGCGCCACCGCATCCTCCATCGCGAGCTTGGTCCCGGACCCGACGGAGAAATGCGCGGTGTGCGCCGCGTCTCCGAGGAGCACGATGTTCCCGTGGCGCCAGATTTCGTTCCGGATCGTCGGGAAGCTACGCCAGATCGAGCGGTTTCCGACCAGGCGATGCCCGGCCAGCTCCTTCGCGAAGAGACGCTCGCAGAATACGATCGTTTCCGCCTCGTCCGCCCGGTCCATGCCCGCCGCGCGCCAGGTTTCCTCGCGCGCCTCGACGATGAAGGTCGAGAAGGCGGCCTCATACTGATACGCATGGACGCGCCAGAGCCCGTGACGATCCTCCTTGAAGTAGAACGTGAACGCCGGGAAGGGCTTCGTGGTCCCGAGCCACACGAACTTGTTGGGCCTCAGGTCGGCCGTCGAGCGGAAGCGCTCGCGGTAGCGCTCTCGCACCGGCGAGTTGGCGCCGTCCGCCGCGATCACGAGGTCCTGGGGGCCGAGCGACTCCGGGTCGGCGATCTCGCGCTGGAAGCGGAGCCCAACGCCCAGCGCGCGGCAGCGCGTCCTCAGGAGCGAGAGAAGCTTCTTTCGGGAAAGTCCGGAGAAGGCGTGCCCGGCCGAAGTCTGGACCTTGCCACCGTGATGGATCTCGATCAGGTCCCAGCGGTGGCTCGAAGCGGCCATGGTCGCGGTCGTCTCGGGATCCGCCTGCGCCAGGGCAATCTCGGTCGCGTCGGAGAATACGACCCCGAAGCCGAAGGTCTCGTCGACGCGGTTCCGCTCGTAGACCGTGACCTGGGCTCCCGGGTCGTCGCGCTTGATCAGGAGCGCGGCGAAGAGACCGGCAGGCCCGCCGCCGATGACCGCGACTCTCACGCCCCGGATTCCTCCAGGAGCTGTCCCGCGATGACCAAGTGCTGGATTTCGGTCGTGCCTTCGTAGATGCGGAGCGAGCGGACCGAGCGATAGAGCCGGTCGACGGGATGCGATGCCAGGGCGCCGGCCCCGCCCAGGATCTGGACCGCGTCGTCCACGATCCGCTGCGCTGCCTCGGTGGCGAAGGCCTTCGCCATGGCGGCCTCGAGCGTGACGCGCTCGGCCCCGCGATCCGCAGCCCACGCGGCGCGGTAGACGAGAAGGCGCGCGGCGGTCAGATCGGTCGCCATCCGCGCCAGCTTCTCCTGGACGAGCTGGAATTCCGCGAGGGCTTTCCCGAATTGCTTCCGGGCGCGCGCGTGCGCGGTGGCTTCGGCGAGGGCGCGCGCGGCCATCCCGCACGCCGCGGCTCCCACCGTCGCGCGCATGCGATCGAGGGTCTTGAGCCCGAGCGCCATCCCGCGGCCCTCCTCGCCGAGGCGGTTCGCCGCGGGAACGCGGCAGTTCTCGAAAGCGATCTCCCCGAGCGGATGCGGCGCGGAGAGCACCTGGGCCTTCACGAATCGGAGCCCGGGCGTATCCGCCGGGACCACGAAGCACGAGATTCCCTTCCCCCTCGCGGCCGGATCCGTGGAGGCGAACACCGTGTAGAAGTCCGCGATCCCGGCGTTGGAGATGAGGGTCTTGGCTCCGTCCAGGCGATAGTGCTCTCCCTCGCGCCGCGCGGTCGTCCGGATCGCCGCCACGTCGGAGCCCGCGTCGGGCTCGGTCATCGCGAAGGCGCCCATGGCAAGTCCTGCGATCGCGGCGTCCACCCAGCGCTCGCGCATCGCCGCATTCCCCGAGAGAAGGATGGGAAGCGTGCCGAGCCCCTGCAGCGCGAAGACCGCGTCCGCGAGCGGAGAGGCGGCGGCCAGCGCCTCGCGCGTGAGGCAGCACGCCCGCCAGTCCTGGGCCCGGATCGGATCGAAGCAGCCCGCGGAACCCGCCTTGCTCAGCAGCTCGCGGGCTTCGGTCCGCGCCGAAGCGTCGTCCCTGGGCTCGGGGCGTGACGCGATCTCGCGCGTCGCGAAGGCGGCCACGTCGGCGGCGTGCCCCGCATGGCGCTCCTCGAGGAACGCGCGGACGGGGCCCAGGTCGGGGATCTTCGTCATTGGAACTCGGGGTCCCGCTTCGCGCGGAAGGCCTCGTAGGCCTCGCGGAAGTTGGGGTGCTCCATGAGGCGCGCCTGCACCTTCGATTCGTGGTCGAGGGCGCGATCGAAATCCATGGCGTACTCCGCCTCCAGCGCCTGCTTCGTGGCCGCGAGCGCTTCGGCCGGGCCGCGCGCGAGACGCCCGGCGAGGGCCGTCGCCTCCTCGAGGAGCCGGTCCTGCGTGACGACGCGCTGGTAGAGCCCGATCTCGCAGGCGCGCCGCGCGTCGATGAAGTCGCCGGTCATGAGAAGCTCGGTCGCCTGGCCGAGCCCGACGAGTCGCGGCAGGAGCCACGAGGCGCCCATGTCCGCGCCCGAGAGACCGACCCGCACGAAGAGGAAGGCGATCTTGGCGGACTCGGAGGCGATTCGCAGATCGCACGCCGATGCGATCACCGCGCCCGCGCCCGCCACGGTGCCGTTCAGGGCCGCGATCACGGGCCTCCGGCATCGGCGGATGTTCCGGATCACGTCGCAGGTCATGTCCGTGAAGCCCCGAAGTCCGGCAGCGTCCCGGGAGAAGAGAGCGCCGATGATGTCCTCGACGTCTCCCCCGGAGCAGAAGGCGCGGCCCGCTCCGGTGAGCACGATCGCCCGCACGCCCGGCTCGGTGTCGAGCGCGTGGAACGTGTCGCGCAGCTCCTCGTAGACCTGGAAGGTGAGCGCGTTCAGACGGTCGGGACGATTGAGCGTGATGGTGGCGACCTGGGTCGCGGCGTTCACGGCGTAGAGGAAGGAGCGCGGCGCGATCGGCATGGCTAGCGGGCGCCGCCCAGGACCGCTGTGGCCTCGATCTCGACCACGGCGCCCCGATCCACGAGCCCGCTCACAAGGACCAGGGCCACGGCCGGATAGTGCTTGCCCAGCCGCTCGCGCCATCCTTCCCCGAGCGCCTTGCGGCTCGCGCGGTAGGCCGCGAGGTCCGTGACATAGATCGTGAGCCGCGCCAAGTCTGACGGCTCGCCTCCCGCTTCGCGCACGATCAGGAGGACCTTGTCCAGCGCGCGCGCGAATTGCTCCGCGAAGGCGGGGGGCGTTCCGGGGGCCTCATCTTCCCACCCGGCCTGTCCCGCGATGAAAAGGAGACGCCCTTCCCGGGGCGCCACGAGGCCGTTGTTCCAGCCCTTCGGCGCGCCCAGCGCCTCGGGATTGACGACCGTGAACTTCATCGAGCCCTCACTCCGCCCGACTTCAGCACGATCGCCTGTCCCGTCAGCTCGCTCCCGCCGGCGCAGAGGTCGATCACGGCGGCCGCGACTTCTTCCGGACTCACGAGCCGGTCCTGACCCGCCGACGCGAGCACGGCCGCCAGCGCCTCCTCGCGCGGGAGATTCGCGCGCTCTTCCACGTTCGCGAGCGTGCGCTCCGTCATGGGCGTGTCCACGTAGCCCGGACAGACCGCGTTGACCGTGACGCCGGTGCCCGCGAATTCCAGCGCGACGGAGCGGGTGAAGCCCAGGACGGCATGCTTGGCCGCGCTGTAGTGCGCCACGTACTTCCCGCCCTCCAGGCCGGCGACCGACGCGACGTTCACGATCCTTCCCCATCCGCGCCCGGCCATCTCGGGCCCGAACTCGCGCGTGCAGAGGAAGGTGCCCGTGGCGTTCACCTCGAACATCCGCTCCCAGTCGGAAAGCGAGATCTTCCGGAGCGGCGCGGAGGCGGAATCTCCGGCGTTGTTCACGAGCAGGTCGACCGCGCCCAGGAGCGCGCGCGCCTCGTGGGCCAGATGGACCACGCTCGCCTCGTCGGTCACGTCGCACGGGACCGCCCAGGCCTTGGTTCCCCGGCCGCGCAGCTCGGCGGCGACCTCCTCGATCTCCCTCGCCGTGCGCGCCGCCACGACGACGTGGGCGCCCTCGGCCGCCAGCGCGCGCGCCACCGCGGCTCCGATGCCGCGTCCGCCGCCGGTCACCACGGCTCCCCGTCCCGCCAGGGTCGTTCGCGTCATGCGCTCTCCGCGGGAGCGAGGGCAGAGGCCACGGCGTCCGCCAGGATCGCGCCGAGCGACTGGATCGAGGCGCGTCCCTCCTCGGGCGTGGCGTCGGCGGGCCAGCCGAAGTAGGCGCGCGCTCCGTCCGCCTCCTCGAAAGACCGGGCGCCCGAGCGGATCGCCTTCGAGATCGAGGCCGGATTGGGCGGGAGCCCGTTTCGGATCTTCTCGCGCACCAGATCCGGACGCTCCGCGAGCACGATGGACGTCTCGTAGCGGCCGGCGTGACAGGCGCCGCTCCGGAATTCCTCCGTCAGACGGGTCGCCCAGGGCTTCTTCGTGATGTCGGGGCAGATCAGGGGGATCATTCCTCCCGCGCGGGCGCCTCGTTCCGCCTCCGCGATCGAGTCCAAGTGCGCCGGGTCCAGGTGCGCGTTCGCCACCGCGAGCGCGCGGAATCCTTGCCGCGTCGCCTCGCGCGCGAGATCGAGCAGGAGCGCTGTGACCGTTCCACCCGGGATCGATAACGTGCCCGGGAAGCTCGCCGCGAACGGAGCGGCGGTGTACGGGAGCGGCGGCAGGATCAGCGCCTTGAGCCCGCGCGCTTCGAGCGCCTTAGCGCCCGCCCGAGCCATCGCCAGGGCGATGACGACGTCGGTCGCGAGCGGAAGGTGCGGCCCGTGCGCCTCGGTCGCGCCGACCGGGAGGATTGCCACCGTCCGCGCGCGGTCCACGTCCCGCGCCTCCTCCCAGGTCATGTCCGCCAACTCGTGAATCGCCATCGATCGGTACCTCTTGGAATCCCCCTCACCTCAGGGGTTGCCGTTCGCCCGGCGGGCATCCATCATGGGGGCGGCGCGAGCCAACTTACCATGAGCCCAGGGCCGACGGAACGATTGAACATCGCCGATCTCTTCCTCGACGCGCGCGTCCGCGAGGGCCGCGGTGAGCGCCATGCCCTCCTCACCGAATCCGGGCCGCGCTCCTATGCCGACGTCCAGTCCCTGGCCAACCGGTTCGGGCGCGTGCTCGCCGAATCGGGGGTCGAGCCCGAGCATCGGGTCCTCCTGGCGTTGCCCGATTCGCCTGAGTTCGTGGCCGCCCTCTTCGGAACGCTCAAGCTCGGTGCGGTCGCGGTGATGGCGAACCCGGGGCTTCCTCAGGCCGAGATCGAGCACCTCCTCGAGTACACGCGCGCGCGCGCCGTGGTGGCGCACGCGGACACGGCGGCGCCCTTCCAGGCCGCGGCCAAGACCTCGCCCTTCATCAAGGCGACGCTCGTGGCGGGCCAAGAAGCGTTCGACCGGCGCGTTGCGGACGCGTCCCCTTCGCTCACCACCTTCCCGTCCCATCCGGACGATCCCGCCATCTGGCTTTTCTCGGGGGGTACGACGGGACGGCCCAAGGCCGTGGTCCAGACCCACCGGTCGTTCGCCAACACGACCGCGCTCTACGGAAAGGGCGTGATCGGCTACTCGGAACGCGACGTCACGCTCTCCGTTCCCAAGCTCTATTTCGGCTACGCGACGGGCTCGAACCTCTTCTTCCCTTTCTCGGCGGGCGCCACGTCGGTCCTCTTTCCGGAGCCCGCGAGCGCCGAGGTCCTGTTCGAGAAGATCCGGCGCTTCAAGCCGACCGTTCTCATCAACGTCCCGACCATGGTCCTGAAAATGGTTTCCCACCCGGACGCCCGAAATCAGGACCTCTCCTCGATCCGCGTCGCCACGTCGGCGGGCGAGGCGCTCCCCGCGGAGCTCTACGCGAGATGGAAGGAGACGTTCGGCGTCGAGCTCCTGGACGGACTGGGCACCGCGGAGATGTGGCACATCTTCATCTCGAACCGACCGGGGCGGGTGAAGCCGGGGACCCTGGGCACGGTCGTGCCCGGATTTGAGATCAAGGTCTGCGACGACGAGGGACGCGAATTGCCGCACGGGGAGACCGGCTGGCTCTGGGTGCGCGGCGACTCGCGCGCCATCGGCTACTGGCAGCACATGGAGAAGACCGCACAGAGCTTCCGGGGCGAGTGGTACGTCTCGGGAGATATGGTAATCAAGGACGCGGAAGGGTACGTGACCTACTGCGGGCGCGGGGACGAGCTGCTCAAGGTCTCCGGCAAGTGGCTCGCGCCCCAGGAGGTGGAGGGGTGCCTCCTCCAGCATCCCGCCGTCGCGGAGGTATGTGTCGTCGGCGTGCGGGACAAGAGCGGTCTCGTGAAGCCGCGCGCCTACATCGTGTCGCAGAATCGGAAGGCCGGGCAGGACGACGGGCTCGGCGAGGAGCTGAAGGCCTTCGTGCGCGAGCGGCTGGATCCCTACAAGCACCCGCGCGAGGTCGTATTCGTGGATTCGCTTCCCCGGACCCACCTGGGCAAGGTTGACCGGGGGAAGCTCCGGAAGGGATCTTCGACGTGACCGAGCCCGCTCCCAGGCCCCGCGCGACGTGACCGGTGCGCGGTCCGGATCGCCTGGGTTGTTCCGCTCCGATCCGGTGGCGCCCGCTCGGTGGCTTCTCGCCGCCGCCTCGATCGCCGCCGCGGCGATCCTGGTCAATCTCCCCACGCTCCGCTTCCAGTTCCTGAGCTGGGACGACTCCTGGTACGTGACCCAGAATCCCTGGATCCGCGGCTGGTCCGCGGAGAACCTGCGTCATATGTTCACCAAACCCTATTTCGTGAGCTACATGCCGCTCCAGCTCGTCTCCTACGCGCTGGACTACAGCCTGTGGGGACTCCGGCCGTTCGGCTACCACCTTCAACAGATACTTCTCCACACCGTGGATTCCGTGCTCGCCTTCGAGCTGGTGAGGCGCCTCTACGGGCGGCTCTCGCTCGCCGCGGTGGCGGGCCTCTTCTTCGCGCTTCTTCCAGCCCACGTGGAATCCGTCGCATGGGTCTCCGCGCGGAAAGACGTCCTCTCGGCGGCGTTCCTGATTCCAGCCGTGCTTTTCTACCTGAGCGCGCGCCGGGAGCGCTCGCTCCGGATGAAGCCCTATCTCGCCTCGGTCTTCCTCTTCACGCTCGCGGTCCTTTCCAAGGTGAACGTCGTGGTGATGCCGCTTTTCTTGATAATCGTGGATCTCTCGGTAGTCAAGCTTCCGCGTAAAGACGGACGCTGGTGGATGCAGGTTCTCGGCAGCAAGGTCCCCTACGGAGTGATCGGGCTCGGGGTCTCCGTGGTCAACTGGATCGTGGAGGTCAAGACCAAGGCCGCGTATGCGCGCGATCCCGCCCGGTATCTCATCCTGAAAGGGCGCACGGCGTGGGATTACTTCGCGCACCTGACCGGAATCCCGCGCCTGAACCCGATCTACGACACGCCCCCCATCTCGCTCGACTCCATCTCGGTCGTGGCCAGCCTGGCGGGACTGCTCGTCCTGCCCGCGCTCGTCTGGATCGGCTTGCGCCGCAAGGACCGGATCCTGGCCTGGGGAGCGGGCTGGATCTTCGTGATGCTCCTCCCCGCCATCTTCTTCCCCGTCCCGACTTATCTCGCGGACCGCTATCTCTACCTGGCCGCCCTGGGATTCTGCTGGCTCCTCGCGGCCGCGCTTCTCGCGTTGAGCGCCCGGGTGAGGCCGAGAGCGTGGGGCGCCGGGGCGGCGGTCCTGCTCGCGGTCGCGGCGGCTTCGTTCTTCGCGCTGCGCACGGCGCGGTACAACCGGGTATGGGCGAATTCCGAGAGCCTGTGGTCCTACACGATCGAGGCGAGCCGGGACTTCCGCGCGTACAACAATCTCGCGCGCGTCCGCATGCAGCAGAATCGCTGGGACGACGCGGAGCGCCTCTTCAAGCTCGGATCGCGGCAGGCGAACGTCACCTCGTGGGACGGGCTCACGGCCGTCTACTACAAGACGGGCCGGCTCGCGGAGGCGCTCCAGGCAAACGACAAGGCGTTCCGGATGCACGCGCTCAAGGGAGAGGACCCTGTGGAGCTGGCGGAGCTGAACTACAAGCGTGGGACGATCGAGCTGGGGCAATCGCGGATCGACGAAGGGATTCTATCGCTTACGGAAGCGCTGCGGCTGAACCCGCGCCACCCGGACGCGCGCCGCATGCTCGACGCCGCCCTGCAGGCGAAGGGGCAGAGCCGCTAGGTCCGCGATCGGGCGAGCCCCACCCGTCACGAGTCCTCGGCGCTCACGGACGCCCCGCGGAGCCGCGGGGGCGGACCTCCTCGATTGCCACCGTGAACCGCATGGATTCGATTCCGGCCCTCTCGCCCCGCGCGAGCGGGGTCAAGACCAGGTCCTCGATGGTGAGCACGCCCCTGCCCGTGAGCCCCACGCGCTCGACCTCCTCGGCGCTGATTTCACCCTCGGCGCCGGCGGGCTGAATCGTGCTCCCGACCTCGCGCGAGAAGATGAAATCCCTGGTCCGCCCTGGCGCGTTCACGTCGCCCTTGTTGGGTCCTGTGTTCGCCTGGTTCCGGAAATGCCAGCCCTCGATGTCGCGCGGATTGGGGACGAAATG
>JBGPHU010000012.1:0-28169 GCA_041484545.1 Candidatus Eiseniibacteriota bacterium
ACCGCGACGAGCGAGAGCGTCATCGAGATGATCGTGAATCCGATCTCCCGAGAGCCCTCGAGCGCCGCGCGGAGCGGGTCCTTCCCCATTTCCATGTGCCGGTGGATGTTCTCGAGCATCACGATGGCGTCGTCGACCACGAATCCGACCGAGAGCGTCAGCGCCATCAGGGACATGTTGTCCAGGCTGTAGCGCAGGAGGTACATGACCGCGAACGTGCCCACGATCGAGAGCGGCAGAGAAAGGCTGGGGATGATGGTCGCGGGAAGGTTGCGCAGGAAGAGAAAGATCACCATCACCACGAGCGCCAGGGTGAGCAGAAGGGTGAACTGCACGTCCTGCACCGAATGCTTGATCGAAACGGAGCGGTCGTACAGGGTGTGGACCTCGACGGACGGAGGAAGCTGGGCGCGCTGGCGCTCGACCATCTGCTGGACCGCGGCCGCCACCGCCACCGTGTTCACCCCGGGCTGGCGCTGCACGGCGAGCGTGATGTTCCGGCGCCCGAGAAACCAGCTCGCCACCTTGTTGTTCTGCACGTCGTCCGTCACGTCCGCCACGTCGCGCAGCCGGACCGGGGAGCCGCCCTTGTACGAAACGATGAGGTTCCCGAATTCGGCCGCGTTCGTGAGCTGTCCGCTGGCCATGACGGTGGCCGATTTGAGCGGACCGTACAGGATTCCCGTGGGTAGGTTCACGTTGGCGTTCTGGACCGCGTCGCTCACGGCGCCGATCGGGATCCCGCGCGAGGACAGGGCGCGAGGGTCCAGGCGGATGCGCACGGCGTATTTCTGCGATCCGTACACGGAGACCTGCGCCACGCCCTTCACCATCGAGATCCGCTGCGCGAGCACGTTCTCCGCGTAGTCGTCCAGCTGCGACAGCGAGAGCAGATTCGACGTCACCACCAGGAAGAGGATCGGCTGATCCGCCGGGTTCACTTTCTGGTACGAAGGCGGCGTGATCCCGGTCGGGAGGGAGCGCTGGGTCTTGGCGATGGCGGCCTGGACGTCCTGGGCGGCGGCGTCGATGTTCCGGTCGAGCGCGAACTGGAGCGTGATCGAGGTGCTCCCCTGCGCGCTGGAGGAGGTCATCGCGTCGATCCCGGCGATCGTGGAAAACTGCTTCTCGAGCGGTGTAGCGACCGCGGAGGCCATCGTCTCGGGGCTCGCTCCGGGAAGGCTCGCGTTCACCGAGATCGTCGGGTAGTCCACGTTCGGGAGATCGCTCACCGGGAGCAGTCTGTATCCCACGATGCCGAAGATGAGGATCCCGGCCATGACCAGCGTCGTCGTCACGGGGCGCCGGATGAACAGCTCGGAGAGGTTCAACCCTTTCCTCCGGCTCGGCGAATCTGCACCTTCGCGCCGGGAGAGAGCCGCATCTGCCCGTCGGTCACCACCGGCTCGCCGGGGCTAAGCCCGCGCGCCACGACCGTGATCTCATCCACCGTGCGCTCCACCACGATGGGGCGCGGTGTCACCGTGGAGTCGGGATTCACCACGTACACGTACGCGCCCTGCTGTCCGTTGGATACCGCCTGGGACGGAACCACGGTCGCGTTCGGAGCGACGTAGAGCACCAGGCGCACGTCGACGAACTGCCCGGGCACGAGCCGTCCGTCTTCATTCGGAAACTCCCCTTTCAGGAGGAGCGTGCCGCTCGAGGGGTCGATGGCGTTGTCCACGAACACCAGCTTTCCCGAAAGCGGCGCCCGGCCGCTGTCGGGCAGGACCGCGATCCGAGGATTCATGTTCCGATAGCGCTGGAGGATGGGAACGTCCCGCTCCGGAATCTTGAAGGCGACGCGGATGGGATGGGGCTGGATGATCGTGACCAGGGGGTCGCTCGTCAGCGGCTTCACGTAGTCTCCGACGTGCACCATCAGCCGTCCGGTGCGTCCGGTGATGGGAGCCCGGATGGCGGCGTACTCGAGGTTCAGGCGCGCGTTGTTCGCCGCGGCCGAGTCGGCTCGCGCGGTCGCCGCCGTCGCTTCCGCGTCGGAGAGCTTCTGCTCCCACTCCGTCTGGGAAAGGATGTTCTGCTCGTGGAGCACGCGCGATCGCGCGACCTCGTTTCGCGCCGCCTCCGCGAGGGCCCGGTCGCGCGCCAAAGCGCCCAGGGCCTGGTCCAGCGACTGACGGAAGGGTCTGGGGTCGATCTGGATCAAGACCTGTCCCGTGCGGACTCTGTCCCCTTCGTGGAACGCGACCCGCGTCACCACGCCGCCGACCTGGGACCCGACGCTCGCGGTGCTCAGCGCCTCGACTAAGCCGGAGGCCGAGAGGGCGAACGGCACGTCGCGCCGCTCCGCCATTGCCGTCGTGACCGAGACGCGGGACACCCGCGCCGCCTTCTTCGGGCCGCAGCCGGAGCCGAGCGCGATCAGCGCGCACACGAGGAGAAGCATGAGCACGTTCCGGCCGGACGAAACACGGCTTCGGTTCATCGCGCGACCGGCGAAACGAGCACGAGGGTGATCGGCGCCGGGTACCGTATCGCCCCTATGGGCGTGTCCACCGAGGGCGTGAGTTGAAGCGAGACCTCGTGCGCTCCGGCGCGCCGTTCCGCGATCGCCAGCGCGACGTCGACTAGGTCGCGACTTCGGCCACCGACCGCATCCACGAGGTTGAAGCGGACCAGGAGCGGCACGTCTCGCGCCTCGCCCGGCGGAAACGAGTAGGGCCCGCGCAGCCTCCCGGAGACCACGTCCTTGTCGTCCATGAGGCAGCTCCAGTCCATCCCTACCAGTTTGGCGGTCACGCTGTTCGATTCCGGATTGCGTCCCTCCAGGTGGACGGTCAGTTCCAGCGGAACGTCGCGTTCCGCGATGGCGACGCCCAGGCGGGCCAGATCGGAGGGTCTCAGGTCCGCATACGAGCTGACGCCTTCGAGCCGTATGCCGGCCACGCGCGCTCCGCTCACTCCGTTCAGGTGGAACTCGACCCGCCGCAACGCCACGAGCTCCTTGGCGGCCGCGCACCCGAGCAGCGTCACCAGAACCAGGGCCAGCGCCAGAATGCCCGCGCGGGCCCGCCTCGCGTTTCCTACCCTCTCGTGGTCCACGTCATCCCTCCGTTCACACCCGGATCCGCCTCGATAACCCCCAATAGAGAATTCCGCTGGCCGCCCGCGCGTCCTCAGCGGTCGAAGGACTCGCGGCGCGAGGCCGGGGAGAGCGGGATCAGGAACGATTCCGGATCCGCGAGAACTTTCGCGCGCACCCGGGCGAGCGATTCCTCGCCGCCGTAGCTCACGGCGGAGCGGAGATGCCCGCGGATCCGCTGGATCACGTCGCGCACGGCTCCCTGGTAGGGCACCTGCACTTCCTGGCCCACGGAGGGCGTCTCCAGCGCCGCTTCCAGAACCTCCGAATCGGAATCGTCGTAGAGCGCCTCGAAGACAGCCTGCGGAGAGGTCATGCCGCGGTAGATCTTCCGCTTCTCCCCGGTGGCCGGATCGAGGATCACCGACCCGGGCGATTCGTCCGTTCCCGAGAGGATGCTCCCCAGCATCACGGAGGACGCGCCGCATACGAGCGCCAGGAACACGTCCTTGTCGTGCCGCACGCCACCATCGGCGATGATGGGAACCGAGTCTCCCACCGCGTCCCATGCTTCCCGCACCGCCTGGAGCTGTGGGACGCCTGCCGCCGTTTCCAGCCGGGTGCGACAGCCCCGGCCCGGCCCGATGCCCACCTTGATCGCGGCCGCGCCGAGCTCGCGCAGGAACTCGGCTCCTTCCGCCGTCCCGACGTTGCCGCAGATCAGCTCCACGTCCCCGAGTCGCTCCTGCAGGGCGCGCACCGCCGCTCCATCGTTTCGGAGTGGCCGTGCGCGATGTCCACGACGAGCGCGTCCGCGCCCGCGGCGCGTAGCGCCTCCGCCCGCTCGAGGAAATCCCCGCGCGCCCCGACCGCGGCGGCCACGCGGAGCCTTCCCTTGGAATCCTTCGTCGAATCCGGACGCTCGCGGGCCAGGATGATGTCGCTCTTCGTGATGAGCCCGCGGATGCGGCGCGAGCCGTCCACCAGCGGCAGCTTCTCGATGTGATGCTCGAACAGGACGCGCTCCGCTTCCTCGAGCGTGACCCCCGGAGGCCGGGTGATCACGCGCTCATAGGGCATCATGAAGCGCTCGACAGGCAAAGCGTCGCTTTCCTTGCCCCACGGCATGTCCCGCTTGGAGAGCAACCCGGCCAGCACACCGCTCCCGCGTGTCTCCTCGATCAGAATTCCAGTGACGCCGTGGCGCCGCGCGACCTCGCGCGCCTCGCGGAGCGTAGCGCCGCGAGGGACCAGGATCGGCTCCTCGACCACCCATCCGTGGCTCCGCTTCACGCGCTCCACCTCGCGAGCCTGCGCCTCGATCGGCATCGCGCGGTGGACGACGCCCATCCCCCCTTCGAGCGCCAGAGCGCGCGCCATTTTCGATTCGGTGACGCTGTCCATGTTCGCGGAGACGATCGGAAGCTCGAGAGGAATACCGCGCGTGAAACCGGCCGTGAGCCGCACGGACTGGCGCGATCCCGCCCTTCCGCGCTGCGGGCGGAACAGAAAGTCATCGTAGGTGCGGCCCAGGAAGAGGTTCATCCGCCTTTCATTCTACGCCAGTGCCCCCTTGAAGAAAGAGTCAAGGTCCGGGCCGGCTGAGCGGTGGGATCTCGATCGTGATGGCCAGGCCTTGCGGAGACTTTGCTTCGGCTCGGACCGCGCCGCCATGGCGCTCCACGATCTCGCGAACAATGGCGAGCCCCAGGCCGGAGCCCATCTGGTCGCGCGCCGCGGTCGGATCGAGGCCGGCGTCCGGAGCGCGGCGCGCCGAGGCCGTTCCCCGATAGAACCGCCCGAACACGAGCGGCAGCTCCTCGCTCGGGATGCCGGGACCGTCGTCGCTCACGGTGAGGCGGTGCGCCGACGCCGGTCCGGACGAGGCCGTAAGGCGCACCTCTACCAGGCCGCCGCGAGGAACGTAGCGGAGCGCGTTCACGAGCAGATTCTCGAGCACCTGCTCCATGCGCCGTCCGTCGGCCTCGATCCACGCCTCGTGCGAGGGGCCGAGCCAGGCCACGCCGAGACCTGCTTTCTGAAAGCGGGGCTGGAACCGCTCGATGGTATTGCGGCAGAGCGCCACCCAGTCCAGCCGCTCCTTGGCGAGCTGCGAAGCTCCCGCTTCGAGCCGGGCGAGCTCGAAGAGGTCGCGGATCAGGAGATCCATCCGGCTCGATTCCTCCAGAAGCCCCCTCACGTACTGCGTGCGTTCCTCGGTGGAGACCGGCACGCCCGGATCGAGCAGCGTCTCCGCGTATCCCCGGATCGAGGTGAGCGGCGTCGCCAGCTCGTGCGTGATATCGGCGAAGAGCTGCCTTCGCTCGCGCTCGTTCTCGACGAGCTGATCCCGCGCCGCCGCCAGCCGCTCGGTCATGCGGTCGAGCTGCTCCGCGAGTCTGCCGATTTCATCCCCGCTCCGATCGGCGATCCTTACGGTCAAATCTCCCTCCGCCACGCGCGCCGCGAGGAGCTCCATGGCGCGAAGCCTCCGGACCAAGAGCCGGACCAGAACCAGACCGGCAAAGGCGGACGCCGCGATGGCGACCGGGAAGAGGAGAAGCGAGGTCCTTGGCTCGAGGATCCCCATCGCTCCCCGGGGCCGCATCCGGCGCACGACCTCGACCTGCCCGAGCACATCGGAACCTCGCGCGACGGAGCGGCGGGCGAGCACCTCCAAGCGGCCGCGCGAATCCTGCCTGCGGTCATCCCCGCCGCGCCCGGGCGGCAGCCCTCGGAGGATCGAATCCGGTCCCGCGCTCCCTGGGGGACGCCCGAACAAACGTCCCGCCGGCGAGGTCGTCACCGCGCCGTCCCGGGCCCGGTAGATGATCCACGCGGGGCGGATCGCGGCGCGATGGCGCTCCAGGAGGCTGTCGAGGTCCGCGCCACGCGGCGCCACCGGCGTCGCGACGATGGCCGCCGCGATCGCCGACGCGGCCAGCTCGGCGCGCGCCCGCGCTTCCCTCGTCTCGAGCGGCCGGAGTACGGCGGAAGCCACGAGCGCCTGGAGCAGCGTCCCGATGACCGCGGTCAGGATGAAGATCGCGGTGATCGTCCAGAAGAGGCTCTTTCCGCGCCAGAGCCGGTTCACCCGTCCGTCTCCGCGAAGCGGTATCCCGCGCCCCAGACCGTCTGGAGGTAGCGCGGATTCGACGGGTCCTTTTCGAGCTTCCGGCGCACGCGACTGATGAGACTGTCGATCGAGCGGTCGTCCACGACCCGGTCGCTTCCCCAGACCTGCTCCATCAAGGCTTCGCGGCTGAACACGCGGCCGGCGCGCGAGGCGAGGAAGTAGAGAAGGTCGAACTCCAGCGTGGTGAGCGGGATCAAGCTTCCGTCTCGCTCCAGCGAGCGGCGGCCCGGATCGATGCTGAGTCCTCCGATCTCGAGAGTGCGCTCCGTCACCGTCCCCGTCGAACGGCGCAGGAGCGCGCGGACGCGGGCTGTGATCTCCGCCGTGCTGAACGGCTTCGTGACGTAGTCGTCCGCGCCCAGCTCCAGTCCGAGGAGCTTGTCGCTCTCGGTCGACCGCGCGGTGACCATGAGGATGGGAACGTCGCTCTCCTTGCGGATGCGGCGCGTCACCTCGAGCCCGTCCATGCCGCCCAACCCCAGGTCCAGGACGACGAGCGCGGGCTTGAGCCTCGCGAAATCCGCGAGCGCGCGCCCTCCGTCCGCGGATTGATGACACTCGTACCCCGCGGCCTGGAGATTCTTCGAGATCAGGTCGGCGATGCGGGCATCGTCTTCTACGATCAGGATTCTCTGCTGATTCACGCTCACGCTCCGACGTCGGGGTGATTCCTCGCTACCCACTCTAAAGGTACGCCGGAAGTTTTGCAGAGATGTGGCATCGGCGTGCCCGAGTGTGGCGAAGCCCGGACCGCGAAATTGCCAATGCCCCGCCACATCTCTGCCATATCCCGGGCGTATCTTATTCGTGAAAGAAACGACGCTTCCTCCCGCGCTCTGCCACCCGGGCGGCGCGGGAGAGAGCCCAGAGGGTGTCGTAATTGCTTCAGGATAAGGAGGTTCACATGTTTCGCAGAATCATCACCGGACTTTCACTGTTGGTTGCGATTCTTGCTATTGGCGCGAGGGTGGCTATCTCCGAACATGGCAAGGACGCCAAGAGCGCCACGGCCGGCATGGCAGGCAAATGGATTCTCGACCCTTCGCAGAGTGATCCGCTGCCCGGCATGGGCCCCGACGGAGAGCGGGGCGGAAGCGGGTCGCGCCCACGGGGAGGATGGGGGGAACGCCGCCGCGGCGGTGGCGCCGGTGGCGCCGGAACGGAAGGCGGCGACCGCCCAGCCGGGCGCGGGCGCATGGCACGGCTTCCGGACTGGATGCGGATCGTCCAGGAGGACGATGGGCTGAGCATCGTCGATTCCATTGGAAGCCCGACCGAAGAGATCAAGATCGGAAGTCCGGTGCCCAAGGGCTCTGAAAACTCGGCTGACGCCGCGCCGGTGCTATCGGGAAAATGGAAGGACGGACGGCTCGAGATTGTCCGGGACGGAAGGCGCGGGCGGATGACCCAGACGTTCGCGCTCAAAGGGGACGGTAGCGTCCTCGTGATCCGGACCAAGGTGGAGTCCAAGGGTCCCATGCCGTCGCGGGAATTCAAGCGTGTCTATCGGAGGTCGAGCACGTGAGACCGTTGTGTCTGCTCTTGTTCGTCGGGATGATCGCGATCCCCGCCGCGTCGCCGGCTGAAACGCCGGCGCCGCCGGCGCCGCCGGCCGCGCAGCCTCGTCCCATCACCCTCGAGGAAGCGGTCACGCTGGCGCAGCGGAACGCGCTATTGGTGATCCAGGCCCACGGCCAAACCCGCACGAGCGCGGCCGCCACCCGTGCCGCGTATGGCGCGTTCATTCCCAGCGTGAGCCTCTCCGCCGCGGCGAACCGGCAGTACACCTCCGGAGCGCGCACGCGCGTCGAGAACGGGGTGCTCGTGACCCTGCCCTCCGATCCGTGGTCCTCCAGCGCCGGCCTGGCTGCGAACGTCGCGCTCTTCACGGGCGGGCAGAGGTTCTTCGACCTGAGACAAGCGCGCGCCCGTGAGACCGCGGCCGACGTGAACGAGACGGCCCAGAAGTTCAACGCCGCGCTCGCCGCAAAGCAGCAGTTCTACAACGTGCTTGCGGCGCGCGAGTCCCAGGTGGCCGCCGCAGCTCAGCTGGATCAGGCCGAGCAGCAGCGGAGGACCGCCATCGCCCGCTCGAACGCGCGGGTCGCGACGCGCTCCGATTCCTTGCGCTCGGAGATCCAGTACCGCACCGCCCAGCTCGCCGTGGTGGACGCCCGGAACTCGCTCGAAAACGCCGACGCGGCGCTGACGCGGGTCGTGGGTTCCGAAGAGCTGCTCACCGCCGCTCCGGACCTGCCGGAGCATCCGGGCCTGGCGCTCGACGAGGGGACCATCCGCGCGATGGCCCTGGAGGGCCCCGCGGTGCGGCAGGCGAGAGCGGAGCTGACCGCAGCGAAAGCCGCGCAGACGAGCGCCTGGACCGACTACCTCCCCTCCCTGAGCGCGAGCTATTCGAGGAATGGAAGCAGTTCGGGGGGCCAGCCCGAGTTCGTAGGGAGCGACTTCTCCTACTCCGGACAGCTGCGCTTCACGGCGTCCTTGCCCGTATTCGATCAGTTTCAGCGCGAGCTCAGGGTCACGCAGGCCCGCGTGGAGCAACAAAACGCGGAGGCGGCCCTGCGCGACACCCGGCTCGGCGCCATCGAGACCCTGACCGAGCAGCTCGGCGCGTTCCACTCGGCGCAGGAGCGCGTGGTCTCCCAGGCAGCGACCGTGGAGGCCGCCGAGGAGGATCTGCGCGTGCAGCAGCAACGCTACGCGGTAGGAGCCTCCACGCTCCTCGACGTGCTGACGTCCCAGACGCAGCTCAACCAAGCGCGGCGCGATCTCATCCGCGCGCGCTACGACCAGCGAATCGCGAAAGCCCAGCTGGAGGCTCTCGTGGGACGGGAGCTATGACCATGGCCACGCCCGCTCCGACCGAGAAGACCATCTGGACGAAGGTGCGCGAGTTCTCGCGCCGTCCGGCGGTGCTCATCGCCGTCGTCGTGATCGCGATTCTCGCGATCGTGATCGGGCGCGTCACACGTCCCAAGAGCGTCAAGACTCAGATCATGACGGCCGCCGTCGAGGCGAGAAACATCGCGCTGACGATCGAAGCGACCGGCACGGTGGAGCCGATCGATCTGGTCGAGGTGAAATCGAAGGCTTCCGGCCAGATCACCCACATGCCCGTGACGGTGGGCTCGCTCGTCCAGAAAGGGGCCCTGCTCGCGCAGATCGATCCGCGCGACGTGCAGAATCAGTACGACCAGACGCTCGCGGCCCTGAAGGCGGCCCAGGCCAACGTACAGGTGGCCAGCGCGGCGAGGAAGCGCTCCGACGCGCTCTTCGCCCAGCAGATCATTACGGCCGACGAACACGAAAAGGCCACGCTCGACGATGCCAACGCCCAGGCCCAGATGGTGAAGGCCCGCACGGACGTCGACCTGGCCCGGCAGCGCCGGGAGGACGCGACCGTTCGCGCGCCGATCACCGGCACCGTACTCCAGCAGCCGGTCTCGGAGGGGGTGGTCATCACCTCGGCCACCTCCTCGGCGAGCGGCGGGACCACCCTCCTCCAGATGGCCGATCTCGGCAAGGTGCGCATGCGCGCCATGGTTGGCGAGACCGATATCGGCAACGTGAGGACCGGGCAATCCGCCACCGTCACGGTGGACGCCTTCCCGCAGCGCACGTTCGACGGTCTCGTGGAGAAGATCGAGCCGCAGGCAGTCGTGGCTCAATCGGTCACGAATTTCCCCGTTCTCATTTCTGTTTCGAACGAGAGCGGATTGCTCCTTCCCGGAATGAACGGCGAGGTATCCATGCTCGTGGACGAGCGCGACAACGTGCCGGCGATCCCGGTCGACGCGGTGCGTAGCGTGCGCGAGCTTCCGGTCGTGGCCCAGGCGCTGGGGCTTGACCCGGTCAAGGTCAAGGCCCAGGTCGATGAGCAGATGAAGGCCATGGAGGCGCAGCGCGCCGCGCCCGACTCCGCGCGCGCGCGGCGGCGCGCTCAGGGGGGACCCGGAGCGGATACCGCCCGCGGATGGCGCCGTGGCGGCGCGGGAGGCCGCGGCGGTGGAGGTGCAGGCGGCTTTGGCGGCCGCGGCGCCGGTGGCGGCGCGGGAGGCGCGGGCGGCGCGGGAGGCCCGGGACGCGCGAGCCGCGCCCAGGTCGCGTTCGTGAAAACCGCCCAAGGAATCTCGCCGAGGGTCGTGCGTATCGGACTCAGTGACTTCGACTACGCGCAGGTGATCGACGGCCTGAAGCTTGGTGAGCAGGTGGTCCTCCTGGGCGTCGCGGAGGCGCAGGCTACCCGCGCGCAGACACAGAGCCAGATTCGCGCGCGGATGGGAAGCGGCGTACCGGGCGTGCCCGGAGGCGGTGGTGGCGCCGGTGGTGGCGCCCGCGGAGGCGGAGGAGGTCGCGGTGGCGGGTCCTAGGATGCAGATCGCCGAGACGGTCATCGTCGCGTTGGAGTCGCTCCGCGCGAACAAGCTCCGCTCGTTCCTCACGATGCTCGGCATCGTCATCGGCGTCGGCGCCGTGATCGCGATGGTCGCGCTCGGTCGCGGCGCGCAGCAGTCCGTGAAGGACCGCATCGCGTCGCTCGGGACCACGCTCCTCACGGTGATGCCGGGCCAGGTCCGCGGGGTCGGAGGCGTGGCCTCCGGGAGCGATCGCGCCCCGCTCACGCTGGACGACGCCAAGTCTCTGGAGGACCGCGCGCAGTTCGTCGCCGCCGTGCAGCCGGAAATGTCGCGCCAGTTACAGGTGCAGTACGAGAACAGGAACACGAACACCAACATCGTGGGGACGACCGCCAACTACCTGGAGGTTCGAAAATTCACGATCGCGTCCGGCCGGATGTTCACCGAGCCGGAGAACGCCGCGCGCCGCAACGTCGCGGTGCTCGGCCAGCAGGTGCTCACCGACCTGGGCATCGCCTCCCCCGACGCGCTGGTCGGGGCCGAGGTCCGGATCAACGGAGTTCAGTTCGAGGTGGGCGGCGTGCTCACGCCGAAGGGCCAGGGGGGAGGGTTCGCCAATCCCGACGACCAGGTCCTCATTCCGATCGAAACGGCCCGGTACCGACTCCTGGGCACCGACCGCCTCCGTTCCATCAACGTCCTGGCTCCGTCGGAGGACGACATCCCGGTCACGATGGCCGAAATCGGGAGGATCCTGCGCCGGGAGCATCGCCTTCGCCCGGGACAGGACGACGATTTCCAGATCCGGAACCAGGCCGACTTCCTCACGACGCTGGGCGAGACCACCCAGGTCTTCACCTACCTGCTCGCGGGAATCGCCGCGGTGAGCCTTCTCGTCGGCGGGATCGGAATCATGAACATCATGCTCGTATCGGTCACGGAGCGGACGCGCGAGATCGGAATCCGCAAAGCGCTGGGCGCCACGCAGAAAACGATCTTGCTCCAATTTCTGATCGAGGCGCTGGTCCTGTGTCTTCTGGGTGGGTTGTTCGGCGTCGCGTTCGGGGCGGGAACCGCCATCATCGCCCGGACCGCGTTTCACTGGAATACCTCGGTGGGGCTTTCCTCGATCCTGCTCGCGTTCGTGTTCGCGGCCGCGGTGGGAGTTCTCTTCGGGGTCTGGCCCGCGCGCCGGGCCGCGTCACTCGACGCGATCGAATCGCTGCGCTACGAGTAACTCGGCCGCGGGCCGCTTCCTACCAGCGCGCCTTGAATCCGCGCGCGTCCACGTGAACGAAGGGACCATGCGCTGAGGTCGCGGGGTAGGCCGACAGCCCGCCGACCAGCTCCGGATAATCAGCCTCGACCCGCTCGACGGCGGAGCGCAGCACCACCGCGTCGGCGACGGTGATCTTCCCGTCGCCATTCAGGTCGTCCATCATTCCGTTCTGATCCGCGTCCACGAACACGTCCGCCGCGTCGCCGTACATGTGGCGGCTGTGTCCCGCGCGCCCGCCGTTTCCCACTTCCTGGGCGTTGTACTGGGGCGTTCTGAACCCCGACATCACGTGCAGGTGGCTCGGGTGCCCTTCCCGCTCCAGCTCCGCGCGGAGCAGCTCGAGCTTGTCGAGGATCCTGGGCTGGAGGACCAGAATCTTGGGCCAGACGTTCCCCTGGTCGTGCGTGAGGAAGTCGCGCATCGTGAAATTCGAGGACAGCCTCGTGCCCTGGTTCTCCGAGGTCACGCCGATGAAACCGGCGGGCGCGTCATAGCGCGCCTTCGCGGAGGCGACGGCATTCGAAGGCCACCGTCCCACATGGTACCGCGCGTAGCCCGCGCTGCCGGCATCGGCGAGCGGTAGCAACGTCACGACGGTGAGCGAATCACCGTCGGGCGTAGCCAGCTTCGGCCAAGGCGCCAGCCCGCCGGCATTCGACCCGGCCAGAAGCGGCTTGAGCAGCGGATTCTGGACCAGAACATCCTCGGTACCCATCACCGCCAGCAGCCTGCCGCTGAACCCGAGCAGAGCCGCGGAGGCCATCGCAACCGGGGGCTCAGCCGGCCCCGCAGGGGGCTCGACCGGGCCCTGCCGCGCCAACGAGACGGATGCCGTCGAGGGGGAAGCAAGGGCGCTGGAAACGCCCTCCACACCGGTCCGGTTATCCACGACCGAAACCGCAAGAGCGAGAATCGAGGCGGCCAGAAGGGCGACCACGGAGCCGGACCTGGCCATGGCCCTGGTGCGCTCCGGTTTGCAGGGTTTGGTTGTTCTCATGGTGTAAGACCCTGGCGTATGAAGGGTTAACGACTCCCCCAAGAACGGCCCCACCCTCAGCTTGCCCTTTAGACCGTCGCCCGCGGTAGGGGGTTCCCTGAAACGCCTCTGGGCGCGACCCTACCCCCATATTAGGTTATCGGCCTATTCCTCTAAACCCTTACGGCATAAGGGCCGCCTGAACAAGGGCATAACACGGAGGTCTATTCCATGGATGCGGACAAGGGGGGGCAAGGAGGGGCCTCGAATGAAGGCCCGGCAGGCAGCGCCCGTCGTGTGAAATCTATAGCCCGGAGTCTGGAACCCACGGAGGGGGAGGTCCTTCTCGTCCCGCTCCGGTTCCGGGCCGGCTCAAAACCGCGCCTGAATCTCGCGCTGCGCTGCCGGGGATCGAACCATGAAAACGATGCGTCGGGACTCTAGGGCGTCCCAGGCTGCGGCGTCCGGCCTCCGGCGATAGGCTCGCGGCGACCGCCCGATCGGAACGTCTCCCCGGTCTGGCTTCCCGTCGAGAACGAACCGCCGTCCGATTCGCCTTCTCTGCCCTGGCCCACGATGTCGCTCGCCCTGCTGCTCAGCTTGCGCGCCGTCTCGCCGATCTTTCGCCGCGTCTCCCTGCCGGGGGCCGGCGCGAGCAAGAGCGCAAGCCCGGCGCCGACAATGGCGCCGACGAGAAATCCGGCCAGCGTGACGCCGGACGATCCGGCTTCATCCGTCATGTCGTTCATGTGCGGGCGATCACTCATAGTTGAGTCCTCCGTTGGTCGACGAGCGACCTGTGAATCGTTGTGTCAGGCTTACGATGAGCTGCAGGACTCCGAAGCGAACGCCTCGGGCCATCGCGACAGCGACGCGGACGGGCACCTCCACTTCGTGAATCAAGGCGTCGGAGAGGCGCACCGTGCGTTCCCCGAGTGACTCGAAGCGTTCCACGACGCGACGCATGCGGGGGGCGACTTCGCGAAAAGCTCCCACGATCTCCCCGGCGTCGTGCGCCACGTTCTTGAGCTGGTCGATCAACTGCCGGCCTTCTACCGCGAGGCCGGAGAATTCATCCGAGGCTTTGCGGAAATCCTGCATCACCTTGATCGTCGCGACAGCGATCGCCACCACCGCCATTGTTACAATTACAAAGCAAATCTGCAGGAGTGCCGACATGATTTGCCCCCGTTGGATCCGGTAACTCTCGTGTTGTGCGTGGACCACTGCTGTCCCGCGCGTCTCGCTCCATATCCGTGCAACATCAAGGCCAGCGCGGACGATTGCGCGCATCCCTTCGGGGAGAGAGCGCGCTCGGGGAGAAATTAGAGGGGCCCTCCATAAAGGAGAGTGGGGTAGGTGGGGAACCGCCCAGTCCCGTTGGAAGGCCAGTGGAGGGCCCCTGGGTCGTCAGAAACGGTTGTGTTGGTTCTACGGCCGCGAGACTTCGCGCCTCGATAAGATTGCGAGCAGAGCCACAGAGTCGGACCAAAAATTCCGCCGTACCGTGATAGGGTCAGATCTTGACGTCCGGACCCCCAGCGCCTGCTCGCTATTACCCTCACGCGCGTGTGCTGCGACGCGCGAATCCTTTATGGATCAGGCGGGACTAGCCTTGGGTCACCTTGTCGGCGCCCGCGGTGTTCTCCGTCGCAGCAATCGTGCCATGACCGAATGGGCTTCCCGGTGGGGGCTCTTTGTGGGACCGGTTGCGGATCGCTCCGGCACGTTTCCGCGCGACGGATGGTCATTTGAGGAAGGAAGATTCTCGAACCGCGACCAAGAGTCGGGGGGAAGTCGACGTCGGGCGGTCCCCACTTCCGGGCCCGCTGCCCGTAGAAGTATGTAAGTCGCTCCAACGCGGGTTGCACAACCTACAAGGGATCCGTTCGCTCGAGGACGGCTAGGCGGCGTGGGTCGCGGGGTAGGTGGACTGCCCGCGAAAGAGGGTCAGACGGTCGCGGAGTGAGAGAGGGTTAGACCGTCGCGGAGTAGTTGTTGAGCCGGTTGTAGATCGTCTTCAGGCTGATGCCGAGGACCTCGGCCGCCTTTCGCTTGTCCCCGCCGAAGTGTTCCAGGGTGGCCAGTATGAAGTGCCGCTCGATATCAGCGAGCGACATCCCCACCTGCATGGAATCGGGGGCAGACGATACCCCAGCAGGAGCCGGTGCGGTTGGACCGGCAGGAAGCGCGTCCATCTCCATGAGGTCGTCCGCGAGGATGAAGGACCGGCGGATCATGTTCTTCAGCTCCCGGACATTGCCTGGCCAGCTGTACGACGCCATCCGACGCCGCGCGGTCGGGCTGAACTTCTTCGCTGCCTCCTCTTCCCGGTTGATCTGTCCGAGAAAGTGCTCCGCGAGTAGATCGATATCGCCGTTCCGGTCTCGAAGAGGGGGAAGCACGATCGGGAAGACGTTCAGCCGGTACAGCAGATCCTCGCGGAACTTCCCTTCCTTCACGGCGGCTTCCGGCGACCGGTTGCTGGCGGCGATGACCCTAACGTCCACGGTGATCGGCTCATCTCCGCCGACCCGAAGCAAGGTTCCGGTCTCCAGGACGCGAAGCAGCTTCACCTGCAGCTCCAGCGGCATCTCGGTGATCTCGTCGAGGAAGAGCGTTCCCCGCGAGGCCCGCTCGAAGTACCCGCGATGCAGCTGCGTCGCTCCGGTGAAGCTGCCGCGCTCGTGACCGAAAAGCTCACTCTCGATCAGATTGGCAGGCACCGCCCCGCAGTTCACCGGCAGGAACGGCTGGCTGCGCCTGCGGCCCAGCTTATGAATGGTGGCCGCGACCTCCTCCTTGCCCGTGCCGCTCTCGCCCACGAGAAACACCGTTGCGTCGGTCGGCGCGACCTTCACAACCAGGTCGTACACCTTCTGCATCACCGGTGAGTTCCCGATCAGGCGGCCGAAGCGCCCCAGCTCCCGCAGCTCGTCGCGAAGCGAGCCGATCTCCTGCTTGAGGGCGAGCGTTCTCAATACGTTGGCGAGAACAGTCTTGAGGCGCCGGATGTCCACCGGCTTCGTGAGGTAGTCCAGGACACCGTGGCGGAGGGCCGCCACCGCCGAGTCGACGGAGGCGAACCCGGTGATGAGAATCACCTCCGGACGCTTGGCGGGCTCGAAATCGTGCTGGAGAAGCTCGAGGCCGTTTCCGTCTGGCAGCATCAGGTCCACCAGCACGACGTCCGGTCGCGTCTGGGCGAGGCGCTCCCGCGCCTCGGCGAGCGTCGTGGCGGACATCGCCGAAAATCCCTCTTTCTCGACAAGCTCCGTCATTGCGGAGAGAGCTTTGGTTTCGTCATCCACGATCAGCGCTACCGGCATGTTTCTATCTGTCCTCCGCCGCCGCGAGCGGCAGCTGAATTTCCAGGGTCGCGGCGCCTCGCGCGCCAGATCGAACTCTAACGGTACCACCATGGCGTTCCAGGGTGCGGCGCGCGATGTGGAGTCCACGCTCGGCCCCGAGCGCCAGTCCCATCGGGACCTCCCTCCGGGACCCGTCGAAGATATGCGGCGGAAATCCGGCCTCCGCTCCGGTGATCACGACGGTCGCCCGGCCGTCCGCGGAGGCAACCTGAATGTCCAGCTCGCCTCCCTCCGGAGTGCCCTCGACCGCCCTGATCAGAATTTGGACCAGCGCATGGCGGATCGAATCCCGGTTGCCTTCGACCAGGAGCGGCTCCTCCGCCGCCTTCAGGCGGCCTTCGACCCGAGCCCTGCGACGGTAGGGCTCGAGAAATACGTAGAGGTCCTGAGCAGTCTCGGACAGATCGAATCGCTCCACCTTGTCCTCGGCGATGCGGGTCTGACGAAGCAGGTTCTCGAGCATCCCCTCCAGCCTCGAGAGCTCGGACCCGATCACCTCGACAAACCGCGCCTGACGCGCCTTGTTTTCCTCGCCGGGTGCGTCAGTCAGCGAGTTCCTGAGTAGCTCCAGATACAGCACGACCGTGTGGAGCGGGGTGCGGATATCGTGCGACGTGGCAAGGGAGACTCGGGAGAGCGCCCGCAGATGGTTCGCGAGCCTCAGATCCGTCTCCAGGACGCGCAGACTGTCCTCGGTCAGAACGGGGTCCAGGGTTGGGTCCAGGACCAGGGGGTCTTCAGGGGTGCCGGGATTCATGACAATCAAGCTAAGGAGCTCCATGGGCGGACACTCGTCGCTATCGCTGCCTAAAGTGTGAACGATCCTCCGGGAGCATTACAACCCCCCTTCTTTGAAAATCGCACAAAAGGGGGCTCAGTCTTTCGCCCGCGCCTGGGCCTCGATATTGCTATTACCCTTGCTGGGATGCGCGGCGGTCCGTCGGATGCCGGCTCGAGTGCTCCGTGAAGTCGCGCGTGGGATTGAGGTTTCCCGGACGGGCGCCTCGGAGCGGTTCGGCTCCGATGTAAGGTGCTCGAGCACCGGTCCGCGCGGCCGCAGGCCCGAGCCACGGCCCCGCCGGCGGCGTCTAAACGGGCCGTCGCCCCTGAATGGCGCGCACCAATACGGAGACGATAGCCAGCAGAAGGAGGAGATGGATGAACCCACCCAGGGTGTAGTTCGTCACCATCCCGATAAGCCACATCAAGAAGAGCAGAACCGTGATCGTCCAGAGCATTTGACGCCTCCTCAGTTTACTCGTGGTCGCCCCTCGACATGCGGAAGCATGAGCTTCGAGACGCGCTCGACATAGCGCGCGAGATCGAGCTTGCTCAATCCCTGCTCCGGGTAGAGCACCTTGCGCGGATGGCTCAGAGCGATGCCGGCGATGGCGATGGCCTTGACCCGCGGCGCTGGCTTTGAGGCGCGGGTCCCCGGCTCCCGTTCCTTGATGAGAAGCCAGTTCTTCTTGGCCTTCTCCTCCCCGCGCCCGCGAATCCGGATGAGCGCCCACCTCCCCTGGAGCTTCTTTCCGCGAAGCTCGAACTCGAGATTCCCGCGCCGCAAGCCCTCCCGAGCATCCCCGATCGGCGTCCACGTCCCACGGTCCCAGAGAAGCACGGACCCGCCGCCGTACTGGCCCTTGGGAATCGTGCCCTCGAAGGAGCCGTACTCGACCGGATGGTCCTCGACCTGGACGGCGAGACGCTTGTCGCCGGGGTCAAGGCTCGGACCCTTGGGAACCGCCCAGCTCTTCAGCACACCGTCCAGCTCGAGCCGAAAATCGTAGTGAAGGCGCGAGGCGGCGTGCTTCTGGGATACGGACTCCCTCTCGAGAAAACAGCCATGATCCCCCAGGGCGGTACCCAAGCAGAGGCCGAGCCAGCGGACAACGAGCCGGTATGTTGCCGGAACAGAGCGCGGGAAGATGTGGGTAGAAGCCCCTATGGGGAAGTTCGGGAATATCTTACAAGGAAGTGTTCCCTTTTCTTCACGGCTGGGGGCGAGCCGGAGCCTTCGCGGCGACGCCGGCCTCGGGGAGCGGCGGTCCACATGCTCGCAATTGGAGACGCGCCTCGGAATTGAGAGGCCCGGTCTCGGCGGAGAATTCCGTGGCATGGGACTTGTTATTCTCTCGGGAGAACGGAGGGGCAAGCCGAACGAAAACACCCGCATGCGGAGCCCCGCAGCCAAGAGAGGACAGAACCCCATGACCGCTGGCGAACTCATGACCCGAACATTCGAGACCGTTCACGCGGATGCCTGCCTCGAAGAGGTCGCGCGCAAGATGGAATCCTCCGGCGCCGGCCTGCTCCCCGTGTGCAAGGACGGGCTCCTGGTGGGAACGATCACCCACGATGAAGTGGCCGGGCGCGTGCCCTTCGCGAGACTCCGCACGGAGCCGACGCGCGTCGCCGACGTGATCGCGCCCGACATCCTGTTCTGTTTCGAGAGCACCGAGGTGACCGAAGCCGCGAAGCTCATGAAGGAACATCGCGTGCCGCTCCTTCCCGTCCTCAGCAAGAGCAAGAAGGTCGTCGGCGTGCTCGCCTTGAAGGACATTCCCGGCGAGCGAATCGTTCCACAGAATACCGCCTAGGCGGCGCGAACGCTCCTTTCGTAACTTCATGTCGGCCAGCAGTGCGCGCGGCAGGCACGTGGCTTGATAAGGGTCTCGGCGGCTTATATTCCTCGAGGGAGGTACAGGGATGCCTCATGGCGTACTTCGCGCGGCGGGCAAAGCGGGATTCGCGCTCGCGCTCTTCATTTTCGTTTCCGCGGCGGTCTGCCGGCCCGGCGACGCTCGGGCGGAGCCACGATTCGGAGATTCCACCTGGGTCGCGCCTTCCGTCGGGATCGAAGGCGATCCGGAGGACCCCGGGCCCCGCGTTGCTCCCAAGGACCACGAGCGAACCTGGGAGACCGTGATGCGCACGCCATTCCGCGTCGCGTTCTTCCCGTTACGACTCCTGGCCCGAGGTATCGAGGCAACCGGTCCGCTCGCCGAGCGTTTCTTCCCGCCCGGGAGCATGTTCGCCCACAGCGGGCCCAAGCCCGGACTCAAGTTCTCCCCAGAGCTGATCGGCGCCACCGTGGCGGCGCCCGTCTTCGCGGGCCCTGGATCGAAGGCGTCCCTCACGGCAACCTGGTCCACGAGCGACAGCCGAAAGCTGAAATTCCGGAGCTACGTCGGCGATGGCGTCTCGGACGTGGGTGCGGGGCTGGAAGCGCTTTATGAGCGCAAACCGAACCGGACCTTCTACGGGATCGGGAACTTCTCCCCCTCCGATGAGACGTACTTCCTCCGCCGCACCGAGCTTGCGAGCGTCTATGCATTCGTGGGCCGCAATCATCTTCGCCGCGTCAGGGCCACGCTGGGTATCTCGGATATGGACATTGGGCCCGGCTACAACGGGGCTCCGGGAAGCCTACGAACCGCCGACGTGTTCAATCCAACGACCGCGCCGTTCCTCGCACAGGGCACCAGACTTTGGTGGTACGGGGCAAGCGCGGATTTCGCTGCGCTCGATGACTCGCTGGCGCCCTCGCGCGGATTCGATTTCCGCCCCGACGTCAAGCGCTACCAGAGCAACGACGGCACCGACGTTCGGTACGACCAGTGGCGGCTGGAGGCCCGGGGCTACCTGCCTGTGTTCGCCAAGCGCCGCGTGCTCATGGGAAAGCTCGTGTACGAGGGCGTGGACCGCCGCGGCGCGTCGTCGCCCATACCGTATTACCGGCTCCCCGAATCCTCCGATAGGGACCGCTTCGCCGCCTATCCGTCCGGACGCTTCCGCGATCTCAGGCTCGCCGTCGGCCGGGCCGAGTACCGCTGGGAAATCGAGCGCCCAATCTCGGCGTTTCTCCTTGGCGAGCTGGGAGAGGTCGCTGCCACCGCAAGCCAGCTGTCTCTCCGTGCCGCCCATCCCTCGGTGGGTGGCGGCCTCCGCGCCAAGCTCGGCGAGGAGGTCGGCCGCTTCGAGATCGCCCACGGACACGAGGGCCTGACCTTCCGGATCGACCTGGGAGCGGACTTTTGAGACCCGCCCGCGCAGGAGCGTGCTTCGCGACGGCCTGGGTCCTCCTCCTCGCGACCGCGACATCCGTACTGGCCGCCCCGGACCGCGACGAGGCCTCCGTGGACAACGCGACCTGGGTGGATCACGACGGGCGTCCGATCCCCAAGCCGAAGGAACGGAAGATAAGCCTCTACTCCTACATGTTCCGGCAGGCGATCGCGGAGCCGATCAGCCACGCGTTCGACATCCCCGACAAACTCTTCTGGCTGATGACGCCCATGGGCGCAACCCGGAAGGCTACGTCCGCGAACGTGAACGCGTTCGACGAGGTTCCAAATTCCACCTGGTTCACCAACCGGAACCTGGTCCGGGCGGTTCGGCCGGACGAGATCCGCACGGGGCCTTTCGAGGGCGTGGTCCCGGAGAAACCGTGGACGGTCAAGGATGTGAAGAGGGGCGGATTCAACGCGGGCTTCCAGATCAAGGACGCCGAAGGACGGAAGTGGCTGGTCAAGTTGGACCGGAAAGGCTATCCGCGGTGCGGCTCAGGAGCGGGCACGGCCGTGAGCCGGCTCGTGTGGGCCGCCGGGTACAACATCGCCCTCTACCAATCCGTCAGCTTCCGCCGCGAAGATCTCCGGTTCGAGACGAAGGTGGCCTCGACCAACCCCGGCGAGGCGGCCGAAGCCAAGCTGGCTTCGACGGGCCCGGCGGCGGCCGGCGATCCGCCAGTCACGGAGGCGGATATCGACGCGATTCTGGGCCGAGGGGCAACCTCCGGGGACGGCCGCTACTACGGCAGCGCGAGCCTCTTCCTTCCCGGAAAGCCCGAAGGTCCCGTCGATCTCGGCGGCCGGCGCGAGGACGATCCGAACGACTGGTACCACCACAAGAATCGGCGGGAGATCCGCGGGCTCTACGTCTTCTACTCCTGGCTCAACAATTGGGACGTAAAGGATCAGCAGACGCTCGACATGTACGGCAAGCCAGATGACCCCTCAGCCCACGTCACGCACTACCTGCTCGACGTGGATGGATCCCTGGGCGCGGGGGCCGAGGGAGCGAAGCCGCTTCCCTATGGATACGAGATGCGGATCGATTTCCCCTGGACGATGAAGCGGCTGATGACGCTGGGGTTCATCGAGGAGCCGTGGAGGAAGTCGCGTCAGGAAACCGGGATTCCTTCCGTCGGGAATTTCGAATCGAAGGAATTCCACCCGGACGGATGGCGCCCTCTGCAGGAGGTCGCGCCCTTCCGCAAGCTCACTCCGCGCGACGGGTACTGGGGGGCCAAGCTCGTGGCCTCCTTCTCCGACGCGCAGATCGCGGCCGCGCTCGACGCCGCCCATTACGAGGACCCGCGCGCGCCTGAGTATCTCCTGCCGGTCTTGATCGAGCGCCGGGTGAAGGTGGCGCGCTACTGGTTCGATCGCGTCGCGCCTCTGGACTTCTTTCACGTCGAGGACGGCGCCCTCATGTTCCGGGATCTGGCGCTGGATTTGGGTCTGACCGGCCCGCGCGAGTACGAGGTGGAGATCGATGCGTCCTCGTCCGGTGTGGGCGATCCCGATCACGTGCGTCTGTCGTCGACCACGATGCCCCTGCCGCGGGGCCGGGGCTCCCGCCTCTCACTCACGCTCTCGATCGCGGGAAGCCATGCCGCCGCCGTGCGCGTGGAGATGAAACGGGAGGGATCAGGCTGGGTCGTCACCCGGGTGCGCCACGCGTGACGGAAAGTCCGGCTGGCGCACAGCGACTAGCGTTCGAGGCGCTTGGCGGCCTGGCTGTGTCGGCGTGCCGTTTCACGCGCCGAGGCCGGGGTCGGCTGCGGGTCGGGCATCTTGGTGACGAGCGTCCCCAGCACGAGGTCCGCGAGCGGGAGCAGCACGTTCAGGTTCCGGTTCATGTGGATATGATGGATGCGATGATGGCGTTTCAGGAACTGGAACCACCTCGAGCGCTCCACGAAGTCGAGCTGGGGCTTGTGCATGAAGTAGTGGATGCTCTCGTATCCTACGTAGTACGCGATTCCCGTGACGAAGAACACGATGAGGAAGATGAGGTAGGGCAGGTGCGCGCCGGACGCCGCGAGGGCCCAGCATAGGAGCGCCCATGGGACCAGATTGAAGGACACGAGGAGCGGTCCTCCCCACCACTGGAAGTGAAGCGCCTCCTCCTGCTCCTGCTCCACGACTTCGAACGTGTCCTCGTACTTGCAGAGCTGGTGATGGACCAGGGTATGGGCGGTGAAGCAATCCTTGGGAAGCCAGGGGCGGTGAAGCCAGTAGCGATGAAACACCCACTCGAAGAAGCTGGACTGTATGATTGACAGCAGGCTGGCAGCGAATACGGCGATCGTGATCGTGAGCAAGAGATCCCTCGAAGGTGGTTGGGGCTGTTCTACCTACACTATCGTCAACAATCTCCCGAAACTCAAATCAAATCGGCAGATTCATGCGATATGCCGGGATCAGGCCCCTCCGCCCTGTCGCTCTCATTTCGCGGCGACGGCGTCGGCGAGGCGCTCCACATCCCGGATGTCGTTGTAGATCTGCGTAGAGATACGGGCCCAAAGACGCCCGCGCCAGGCGTGAAGCTGGACTTCGATCCTGTCCTTCTCGAGGAGCGCATCGCGCAGTCTGCCCGCATCCTCCTTGCCGGAGCCCATGCGCTCCGGGAGCGGCACCGTGGCCATGGCTCCGACCATCGGCTCCGTAAGCTCGAACGGGATTCCCCATCGCGCGCATAGAAAACGCGCGCCTTCCCACGAGAGGTCGTGGTTGTAGGCGCGGACCGCCTCGATTCCCAGCTCCCGCATGTATGCGATCGCGAATGGGGCGGAGAGGTAGGCCGAGGGATCCCGCGTGCCGACCCAGTCGAATTCGTCCGTGAACCCCTTCCCCAAACCCCAGGAGATCACCGGCGGATGCAGCTCCTCCTGCCGATCGCGGGCCGCCCACAAGAACCCGGAGCTTCGCGGCGCGTACGCCCATTTGTGGAGGTTCGCCGTGTACCAGTCGGCGCCGACCGCGGGCACATCGAGCGCGATCGCCCCCGGCGCGTGGGCGCCGTCCACCGCTACAAGGACGCCGCGCTCGTGGCAGCGCGCGGCGATCTCCTCGACGGGAAGCACGAGCGCGCTCTCCGAGGTGACGTGATCGACCAACACGAGGCGCGTGCGGGGTCCGATCCCGGAAATCACCGCGTCCGCGAAGGCGCCACTCCCCCGCGAGGAAGGCGGCAACTCGACCGTGCGCACCGCAGCGCCCCGCTCGCGCGCGTAGAAGGACGCCGCGATCACGATGGCGCCATAGGCGTGGTCGGTGACCAGGATTTCGTCCCCCTCGCGCAGCGGAAAGGAGCGGAGGACGGCGTTCATGGCGGTGGTCTCGTTGTCCACGAAGACTAAGTCCTCGCCCCGGGCGCCGACGAAGGAAGCAACCTCGGCGGCAGCGGCCCTGAGCCGCGGCGGCTCCCGGCGCGGCATGCCGACCGTCGTGGAGGAGAGCTCGCGCAAGAGGTATCGCGACGGCTGTTGCTCGATCTCTTCACGGATCGCCTCCTGCGCCAGGAGCACGCGGCGCGGCGGAGCGCCCACGGTCCCATGGTTGAGATAGGTGATCGAGGGATCCAGAAGCCACTGCGCGCGCCAGGAGCGGCCGAAGGGCTTAGACCCGGGAGGTCGATGCGGCGTCGTGTGTCGCGTTTCCAATGCGCGCATTATAGGTTACCCGGACGGCCCCGATCTCGCGTATTCTCCGGCCCATGCCATTCGCCTCGCTTGGACTGTCGCCACAGGTCGTCAAAGGTGTTCGCGCTGCAGGGTACGTCGATCCCACTCCGATCCAGCAGAAAGCCATTCCGCTCATCCTCGAAGGAAGAGACCTGATCGGCGCGGCGCAGACCGGAACCGGAAAAACGGCCGCATTCGTTCTCCCCATCCTCACCCGCCTGATCGGCGGCCCACGCCGCCTGCGCGCGCTCGTGCTCACACCCACGCGGGAGCTCGCCGCACAGGTCGAGACCAACGCGCGCGACTACGCTCGGTTCACGGACTTGAGCGTGGGCGTCGTCTACGGAGGTGTGCCGATTCCGCCACAGGAAAGACTTCTCAAGCAGCACGGAGTGGATTTCCTGGTGGCCACGCCGGGACGGCTGCTGGATCTCCACGACCGGCTGGCGCTCCGGCTCGACTTCATCGAGACGCTCGTGCTGGACGAGGCGGACCGGATGGTTGACATGGGCTTCGCTCCCGACCTCAAACGGATCCTCCGGCTGATGCCTCGCGAGCGGCAAACGCTCATGTTCTCGGCGACCATGCCGCCCGAGCTGAATCGCGTCGCGAACGAGGCGCTCCGGAATCCGGCGCGGGTGGACCTGGCGCCTCCGCAACGTCCCGCGGCGGGCATCACCCAGGCCGTCTATCCCGTGCCCCGCTACCTGAAGACGGACCTCCTCGACTCCATGCTGTCGCACTCCGAAGTGAGCAGCGTGATCGTCTTCGCCCGTACGAAGCACGGCGCGGACAAGCTGACCCGCGATCTCCAGCGCCGCGGGCACTCGGTCGCGACGCTCCACGGCAATCGCAGCCAGAGCCAGCGCGAGCGCGCCCTCGGCGATCTGAGGCGCGGCCGCGTGACGGTTCTCGTCGCCACCGACATCGCCTCGCGTGGTCTCGACGTCGAAGGAATCACGCACGTCATCAACTACGACGTCCCGCATGCTCCCGAGGATTACGTCCACCGCATCGGAAGGACCGGACGCGTCGACGCCGTCGGAGACGCGTTCACCCTGATTTCCCCTGAAGAGCAGAAGCAAATGACGGCCATCGAGCGGTTCCTGGGACGCGCGGTCCCGCGCGTCATCCTTCCCGACTTCGATTACAAGCGGCGTGCCTCGTCATCATCGTCCTCATCGTCCTCGGCGCCTGCCATGAACCACGGCTCCGGCAGACCCGGAGGATCGGGCGGCGGCCGGCCGGGCGGGCGCAGCGGAGGAGGGGCCCGCGGCGGACGTGGAAGCGAAGGCGGGATCGGCCGTAGCGGCGGTGGAGGCGGGCGCAGCGGCGGCTCCCCTCGCGGGCAAGGACGCGGGCAGGTAGCCTCGCCCGGATCGGGCAGCTCGCCTCGTCAGAGCGTAGAAACGGGTGGAGAGCAGCATCACGGAAGGCGCCCCAAGAAATCGCACGGAATGGACCGACGGGGGCGGAGGAGAATTTGATGCGCCGGGTGCTCGTGGCGGTCTGCGCGGTCACCGTGGCGCTCACGGCGGGATGCGCCAAGGATCGCGGCGCCGAGACCGCCGAGCTGAAATCGACGATCGAATCGATGAACGCGCGATTCGCCGAGGCGTTCTCGCACCGCGACGTCGCGACGCTCGGCCAGCTCTACGCTGCCGACGCCCAGGCGTATCCGCCCGGGACGGCGCCGGTCGTAGGCCGGCCCGCGATCCAGGACATGTGGAAAGGCGTCCTGGGCATGTCGGGTGGGCGCATCCAGCTCAGGACCATCGAGGTGGACGGGAACGGAGAGACCGCCTGGGAGGCGGGCCGCTACACGCTGATCGGGAGCACCGGCGGCACGCTGGACGACGGCAAGTACATCGTCGTCTGGAAGCGAGAAGCCGGCAGCTGGAAGCTCTATCGCGACATGTGGAGCTCCGACAGCCCGCAGCAGGCGGCACCATCAGCCGCCGGGCAGCCCGCCACAAATCCATAGCCGCTACTTGAGAAGAACCATCCGGATCCGGCCGCCACGGCCGCGATCCGACTACCGAACCAGTATCAGCTTCTTCCTCATGCTGAACGTCCGGTCCCCAGCCAGCGATACCGCGTCGACTCCGAGGAAATAGACTCCGCGAGCGACGTCCCTGCCCGACCCATCGCGGCCGTCCCATGCGTGATCGTATCGACCCGCCTCTACAGCGCCGCGGAGGAGACCGGCGACCCTGCGTCCCTGAACGTCGAAGACGGCCATGTTCACCCTGCTGGCCACCGGAAGCTCCAGCCTGAACCGCGTCCCGCCCCGGAAGGGGTTCGGGTACGCCGCGGAAAGCGCATAGGCGATCGGAAGGCCGCTCGCTTCGGCGCTCGCCGAGGAGATTGCCGCGGCCGCGGATGCCGTGGTGGTCGTGGCGTTGTGGACCTGGAGATTGCCGCCGCCCAGCTGATCTCGCGCCGTCCTGGTGCCGGTCCACTTGCTCGAGAACCACAGAGCGCCGGTCTTGTCCCAAACCGTCACCGCGAGGGAGTCATTCGCCCCCGGTTCTCCACTGTCGGTCATGGCCACCTGCAGCGTCGCGTTCCCGTCCAACGCGATCGGGTTCAGCGGGTCGGTGATGTCCTGAAGGTTTGCTTTGCCGTTGAACGTCGCGACCGGACGAATCTTGTCGACCACGAGCGAGGTCATGGCGTTGCCTTTGACCTGATACACCCTGCCACCGCCGCGGATTATGGTATTGATGTTGCCCTGGAGATTCGTGCCGCTCTTGTTGAACTTGACGTTGAATCCGAAGTTGTTCTTCAGGCCCGGCGTCCCGGCGTGGGAACCCGCCGAGCTGGACATGACCAGGTACCCCCCTCCCGTGATGAAGCCGCTGGCGAAGGGCTTCGCGACCGTAACCACGGTGTTGTCGGTGGAGAAGTCCCGGGTGTAGTAGCGGTTGACGCGTATCCCGACCGTGTACTGCTTGGCGTCGCTCGATCCGATATCGACGCTCCAGTTGTAGAGAGCCGTACCCGTCTTGGTGTCGCCCGCGCTCACGAGGTTGACCGGCACCGTGGCGATATCGGTGCTCAGGTCGCGGTTGACGAACGTCACGGAAGCGTTGCGGATGTCGCCGAACGTCGTGTCGCCCGCGGCGTCCGGGGTCGCGGTAATGTCCTGGATGGTCGCGCTCAGGGTGATGAGCGCCTGGCTGGACGTGGTTCCCGAAGTGGACACGAAGAGGGCACCGGTGTACGTCGCGCGGGCGTCCTCCCTGGAGATGGTCAGCGTAGTCGTCGGATTGCTCACCAGGAAATTGGGATTCACTCCGCCGAACTCAGCCGTCACGGTGTGCGCAACTGGCGCCATCTGCCCCGTGGGAGACGCCGGCGAGGCCGTGGGCTCGGGCCCGACCAGCGGAGCCGTCAGAACGCCCTGCAGCACGCCGCCCACTACCGTAAGCGGGACCGTTCCCATCACCTGGGTGCCCACACGGAAGGTCACCGACGTTGCGGGCGACAGCGGCGGGCTTCCGGCGCTTGCCGGCGAGAGGGTTGCCGTGAAGGTTGCAGGGTCGCTGTACTGCTGTGGGTTTGGGGTCACGGTGACCGACGAGGTCGTCGGGGCGGCAGACACCGTCAGCGTCCCCGGCGATGCGTCGAAGCTCCCGAGGAAGTTAGGCCCTGGATTGTAGACCGCTTCGACGAAGTAGCTGCCCACGACCACCCCGCTCAGACTGAACGCGGCGCTGGCCACGCCTCCGCTAACCGTGCTCGAGGTGACGGGCGCGCCGATGACGGTCGTGCCGCTCTTGACCGTGAACGTCACGGTCCCTTCCCCTACCGTGGCCAGTGACGGCGCCATTGCGAAGACGGATGCGGTGAGCGCCACGCTGGGATCGCCGAATACGGCCGACGAATTTCCGGCAGCGGTGACCGTGGAGGCTTGCGTGATACCGAGATTGGCGCCGATGAAGGACAGAGCATAATTGACGCTCAGGGCCACCGTGCCCTGCGTGATGGCGTACGAGCCGACGTTCTCGCCGGCGGTCCGGGTCAGCGATCCCGAGAAGGCGTCGCTGAAGGCGAGTGAGCCCGCCGTGATGTGGTAGGTCAGCGCGGGGTCCGCGGTCCCGTAGATCTTGGTCTGCGGATCGGCCGTGATCGTCACCGGCCGGGTGGTGATCGTGAGACTTGCTCCGACGTAGCTCAGGACGTAGTTCGTGTTCAGAGCCACCGTGCCCTGGGTGATCGCGTACGAG
>JBGPHU010000013.1:0-27281 GCA_041484545.1 Candidatus Eiseniibacteriota bacterium
CACGATCTTGGATGGATGGCGCACGTGGCGCGTCCAGGACATTTCGGAGATGTGGATGAGGCCCTCGATACCCTTCTCCAGCTCCACGAAGGCGCCGTAGTCGGTGATCGAGACCACCTTCCCCTTCACCTTCTGGGCGACCTGGTAGCGCTTGTCGACGTCTTCCCACGGATACGGGGTGAGCTGCTTCATGCCCAGCGAGATGCGCTCCTTCTCCGGATCGAAGGAGAGGACCTTCACCTTCACCTTCTCGCCGATGGAAACCAGCTCGGAGGGGTGGCTCACGCGTCCCCAGGACATGTCGGTGATGTGGAGCAGTCCGTCGATGCCGCCCAGGTCCACGAAGGCGCCGAAGTCGGTGATGTTCTTCACCACGCCCTCGCGAATCTGATCCTTGGCCAGCTCCTGGATGATCTCGCTCTTCTGCTTGGCCCGGTGCTCTTCGAGAACCGCCCGGCGCGACACGACGATGTTCCGCCGGCGCTTGTTCAGCTTGATGATCTTGAATTCATCCCCTGACCGATCAGGGAATCCACGTTCTGCACTTGGCGCAGCGCGATCTGAGAGCCCGGGAGGAATGCCTCGACCCCGTAGAGGTCGACCACCACGCCGCCCTTGATCTTCCGCATCAGCCTTCCTTCCACCAGCTGCCCCTGGTCCGCTGCGGTCTTCACGCGGTCCCAGACCTTTACGAAATCGGCGCGCTGCTTGGAAAGAACGACCAGGCCGTCCTGGTTTTCTGTTTTTTCGAGGAAGACCTCGATCTCGTCGCCCACCTTGACGCCTTCCAGGTCGGGGAACTCCTCGACCGGGATGACGCCTTCCGACTTGAATCCGACGTCGACCGTGACTTCCTTGTCGTCGATCTTGAGAACCCGGCCGCGGACGATCTCCCCTTCTTCGAGGTCCTTGAGCGAGTCTTCGTAGAGTTGGAGCATCTGCCCCATCATGCTCGCGGAATCCTCGTCGGAATCGAGCTCCTGGGTCCCGACGGCGGTCACGATGCCTTCGGTTTCCCCTTCATCGTGGATAAGCCTCGTCTGCGGCTTGCGCTTGCGAGGCTTCGTCTCGACCTCGGCGTCTTCCGCCGACTCGTCCTTTACGTCCACATCCTCTTCATGACGTCGAACCATTCGTTGATGTTCCCCCTTGCCTCTTCTATGAATTCGGCCGTGACGGCCGGTGGTGCCTTCGTCATGCCCTCGCGGGGCTTGGCTCTATCCTCGTGATCCGATCCACGACCTCGGCGATGACCTCGTCGGGGGTGGACGCTCCGGCGGAGAGCCCGACCCGGGTCAACCCATGGAACCAGGCGTCCTGGATCTCGTCCGCCGCCTCGATCTGGAGCACGCGCGGATTGACCTTGCGGCAGACCTCCGCGAGCTGCGCCGTGTTCGCGCTCTGGCGCCCGCCCACGATCACCATCGCCTCCACCTCGGACGAGAGCTCGATCGCGGTCTTCTGCATCGACGTGGTCGCGCCGCAGAGCGTGTTGAACACGCGCACTTCCTTGCCCCGCTTCAGGAGCGCGCCCACGACCTTCTGGACATGCCCGATCGCGTGCGTGGTCTGGAACACCACGCCCATGCGCGGGATGAACTTGAGCTTCTCCGCTTCCTCGACCGAATCGAGCACGATCGCCTGGCCCTGCGTGTGCGCGACCACGCCGATCACCTCGGGGTGGTTCTTGTCCCCGATCATGACGACCTTGTAACCGTCGCCGATCAGCCTGGCCGCGTACTGTTGCGCCTTCGCGACGAACGGGCAGGTCGTGTCCACGACCTTGAGCCCCAAGGCGGTCGCCTGACTCTTGGTCTCCGGCCCCACGCCGTGGGAGCGGATGATGACCGTGTCCTCGGGATCCATGCTGTCCAGGTCCGCAACGACCTCGAGGCCGCGTTCGCGAAACGAGTTCACGACCTGCGGATTGTGGATCAAGGACCCGAGCGACTTCACGCGCTCCCCGGCCACGTCCATCGTGTCGTTCGCCATCTTGATGGCCCGCTTCACGCCGAAGCAGAATCCCGCGTTATCGGCGACGATCACTTCCATGTTTTTTCTCCTGCTCCGCTCGCAGCGCCGCGATCATATCCATGACCTTTCTGGCGTATGCGCGCACTTCTTCGCGCTCGGGTGTGCCCGAGCCGGGCGGCATCATCGGCGATCCGAAGGTGATCCGGATCGGAACCTGCCGCCGCATGGAGCGGCGAATCTGGTCCGATCCCGTGATGCACGCGGTCACGACCGGACTACGCGTGGAGGCCGCAAGGCGCCCCACACCGGCCCGGGGAGCCAGAAGCTCCCCGCTCTTGTTCCGCGTGCCCTCGGGGAAAATGAGTACCGCGCCGCCCGCGGAAAGGACTTCTTCCGCCCCACGGAGCCCCGACCTGGCTTGTGCCCCTCGTTCAATCGGGATGGAATTATAAGACCGGATGAGCGCTCCAAACAAGGGATTATGGAATAATTCGGCCTTCGCCACGAAGTGCATCTCCCGGGGCAGATGGGCCCCGACCAAGGGGGGGTCCCAAAAGGAGATGTGGTTGCAGGCGACGATCAGGGGGCCCTTGCGTGGGATGCGCTCCAGACCTTCCACGTGGAAATCGAGGAGTAGCCGGGCAAAGAGGCGGGTGAACCCGCTCCCGAAGGCGTAGATGGGCCCGATCCGCTTGACGGGCTTCATCGCGAGCGACGCCCAGCGCGACGCGAGGTCCACCTGCTCCAGGGACCCGATGCCGGTGGTATCGAGCAGAATGGCATCGGGCGCCCGAACGAGGGGGCTCGCGGCCCGCTCGGTGTCTCGCCGGTCGCGCTCCCGGATCTGGGCGACGATCGCGGCCCGGTCCGAGTTCTGTCCCTTCGCTTGAAGCTCCAGGAATCGCCGCTCGGCGCGCGCCTCAGCGCTCGCGGAGACGAAGATCTTGAGATCGGCGTCCGGGAAGACGACCGTGCCGATGTCGCGCCCCTCCATCACGACACCCGGCGCGCGGGCGAAGGAACGCTGGAGCGCCACGAGGTGCCGGCGAAGGCCCGGATGGAGCGCCACGCGCGAGGCGGCCTCTCCCGCTTCGGCGGTCCGGATCGAGCCCTCGACGGGCACGGAATCCACGGTCACCCCCTCGGGGCCCGGCGCGATCCGCGTGCGCTCGAGCATCGCAAGGAGGGCCGCCTCGTCGTCGAGCGAGACGCCGTTCCGGAGCGCGAGCCACGCGACGGCCCGGTACATGGCGCCCGAGTCCACGTGGAGGAGCCCGAGACGTTCCGCCACGCCCCGGGCGGTCGTGCTCTTGCCCGCTCCGGCCGGTCCGTCGATGGCGAGGACGAACGGCTTCAACGAAAGAGGCTCCTCAGGCGGCTCAGAAACCCCGGATCGGAGACGCGCGCGGACTCGGCGCCCAGGACGGTCACCCCTTCGCGAGCCCCGAGCCCCGCGACCATGAAGGCCATCGCGATCCTATGATCCCCCGCCGCGTCCACCGTTCCGCCTCGGACGCGTCCCGCCTTGCCGTGGATCGTCCACCCGTCGGAGTGCTCTTCCACCTCGACGCCGATCGCGCGGAGGCCGGCCGCCACGGTGGCCACCCGATCCGACTCCTTCACGCGAAGCTCGTCCGCGCCATGCACGATCGTCTCGCCCTCCGCGAACGCCGCCAGAACCGCCACGAGCGGCAGCTCGTCGATGAGCCGCGGCGCCGCCTCGGCCGAGATCCGCGCGCCCCGGAGCTTTCCCGCGCGGACGCGGAGGTCGGAGACGGGCTCGCCCGAAACGATCCGCTCGGTCCCGCGCGTGAGGCCCGATCCAACGCTCGCGAGATGCTCTAGGAAGGCGATGCGAGTCGGATTCACGCCGACTCCCTGGAGCACGATGTCGGAACCGCGAACGATGGAGGCCGCGGCGAGCAGGAACGATGCGGCCGAGAAATCTCCGGGGACCTCGATCTCGGCGGGGTCGAGCTTCGCAGGGCCCCGGACGCGCGCCGAGGTCCCGTCCCGCTCGACCGGGACGCCGAAGCGCGGGAGCATTCGCTCCGTGTGATCGCGCGTGGGCGAGGACTCCCGGACCGACGTCACGCCGTTCGCCTGGATTCCGGCCAGGAGGAGGGCGCTCTTGACCTGGGCGCTGGGCACCGAGGTCACGACGGCCGCGCCCTGGAGCGGGCGCCCCCGGATCACGATCGGCGGAAGCCGGTCGCCCTGCCGCGCCGTCAGGTCCGCGCCCAGCGCGCGGAGAGGTTCGATGACGCGCGCCACCGGGCGGCGCCGGAGCGAGGAATCGCCGCTCACGATGGAGAGAAAGGGCTGGGCCGACAAGAGCCCGGTCGCGAGCCTTAGCGCGGTTCCGGAATTGCGGGCGTCCAGCACGCGGTCGCTCTCCCGGAGCGTCCCACCGCGGATCATGATCCCGTCCTTGACCGAGGCCGTGACCCGCGCCCCGAGCTGTCGCACCATGGCCAGCGCGGCGCGCGCGTCCTCTCCGGTGTTCGCGCCCCGGATCCGCGTCACGCCCGGCGCCAAGGCGCCGAGCAGGATGGCGCGCTGCGTGATGGACTTGTCGCCGGGAATCCTGGCCTCGCCCGAGAGAGCGCCGCGCGGCGCGATCCGGGCTCGGCTCACGGAGCGATCTCCCGACGAAACGCGCGGGCTTCCTCGAGAAGCGCGCGCAGCTCGGGATCCTTCCGTTCGATGGCATGGCGCAGGCCGCGCACCTCGCGCTCCAGCAGCTTGAGCGCGGGCGTGAGCTTGTCGGCGTTGAGGGTGAGGACGTCGAACCAGAGATCGGACGGGGACGCGGCGAGTCGCGACATGTCCTTTAGCCCGGGCCCCGCGCCCTGCGCCAAGAGTCCGGTCATGTTGCCGGTCCGGCGCAACGTGCGCACGAGCGCGGTGGAGAGCACTTGCGGCAGATGGCTCGTGAGCGCCACGAGCGCGTCGTGGATCGTAGGGGCCATCGCGGTCGGGACCGCTCCGATCGAGCGCCACATCGCGGCGGCCCGCTCGGCCGGGGATCCGGGAACGAGCGGCGCGCCGACCAAGACCCTCGCTCCGTCGTAGAGGTCGCTCCGCGCCGCCAGGATCCCTTCCTGCTCGGAGCCACGCAGCGGGTGGGAGCCCACGAATCGGGCGGCGGCCGGGGCTCCACCGGCGCCCGCGGCGGCGCTTACCGCGGTCAGCACGGGCAGCATGACGCTCGAGAGGTCCGTGAGATGGGAGCCCTCGGGCATCGCGGCGAGGAGGCGCGGCACGAGCGCGGTCGCGATCCGGGGCGGGACCGCCGTGACGATCAGGTCCGCGCCTGGATCGGTCGCATCCGGTGCGTCAAGCAGCGCGTCCACGGCTCCGCGGTCGAGTGCTAAGCGCGCCGTTTCTGGGTTCGCGTCGAATCCGACGACGCGCGGAGGATCCGTCCCTTTCCGGAGCGCCAGGCCCAGGGATCCCCCGATGAGTCCGAGCCCGTGGATCGCGATGGTACGGCGCGTCACAGCACCCGGCGGAGACCGTCGAGGAGCCTCAGGAGCTCCGGGCGCGTCCCGGCGCTGATCCTCGCGTATTCCGGCGGAAGCTCGAACGAAGTCAGCGGGCGGATGATCACGCCCTGTCGCTCGAGCTTCTGCGCCAGGTCCACGGCCGAGCCGGGAAAGGCGGCGAGAACGAAGTTGGCCCACGTCGGGGTGACCTTGATCCCGAGTCCGGGCAGCTCCGCGAACAGAAACTTCAACGCCTCCTCGTTCAGGGCCCTGCTCCGCGCGACCTGGTCCTTGTCCTGGAGACTCGCCCGCGCCGCCGCCTGGCCGACGCTGTTCACGTTGAACGGAAGCCGGACGCGGTGCACGAGGGAGCAAAGCTCCGCGGGGAAGAATCCGTATCCCACGCGCAGCCCCGCGAGCGCGTAGATCTTGGAGAAGGTCCGGAGCACCGCGACGCGCTTTCCCTGACGGAGATACTCGAGCCCGTCGGGATACTCCGGATCGGTCACGTACTCGAAGTACGCCTCGTCCAGGACGGTGAGGACCTGGTCGGGGACGCGCCGAAAGTATTCGTCCAGCTCTCGCCGGGTCACGCGGGTTCCGGTCGGATTGTCGGGGTTGGAGAAATAGACGAGCCGGGTGCGCTCGTTGACCGCCGCGAGCATCGCGGACGGATCGTGGAAGAGATCGCGCCCCGGAACCCGCACCAGCTTCCCTCCGGCCACCCGAACCGCGATCGCGAACATGACGAAGGCGGGATGCGACATCACGGCCTCGTCGCCCGGCCCGAGGTGAATGCGGCACAGGATGTCGATCAGATCGTTCGATCCGGAGCCGACCGCGATCTGCTCGATGGGGACGTTCCAGAATGCCGAGAGCGCTTCGCGAAGGTAGAAGGAGCTTCCGTCCGGGTAGCGGTTCACGCCCCGGATCGCCCCGCTCATCGCCTCGATCGCGAGCGGCGAGGGACCGAGCGGGTTTTCGTTCGAGGCGAGCTTGATCGCGCCCGAAATATGGAGCTCGCGCTCCAGTTCCTCGACGGGCTTGCCGGGAACGTAGGGCGTAAGCGAGCGGATTTCTGACCTAACCGGTTCCACCGTGCGGGTCGACATCGGAGTCCTCTCGAGCTTCCGCGAAATGTCCGACGCAGTGTACCACTAGGATGGGGGCCCCGCCGCCGGGAAGCTGCCGAGCACGCGGTGGAGGACGGTCGCGGGTCTCAACTCCTCCAGGGCCTCCCGGAGCGGCGGCTCGAGACGGTGCCCGTTCAGCTCGAGGAGAAAGAGGTGCTCACCCGGGCGCCACCGATGGGTCCTCGACTCGATCCATCCGACGTTGATATCGCGCTCGGCCAGGCGCCGCAACACTTCGAGCAGGCGCCCGGGACGGTTTTCGAGCGAGAGCAAGACGGCCGTCTTGTCGCGCCCGCTTGGCTTCGATCCGCCCGCGCCGAGGACGAAGAACCGGCGCGGGCGCCGCGGCGCGTCTTCGGCAGCCGCGTCCACGACCGGCAGGCGGAGGCTCTGGGCGACGATCGGGGGCGCCAGACAGAGCGACTCCCGATCCTCGGAGGCTGCCCGTCCCGCCTCCTGGCTCCCGGAGACAGGACGCACGTCGATGCCCGCCGGGAGCGACGCGCTCCACCGCTGGCAGAGCGCGAGCGCCGACGGATGCGCATGGAGCCGCTTCGGGAGCGCGGCGAATCCCAGCGCCTGATAGCCCGCCGTGTCCACGAACTCTGCGACGATCTGGGCCTCCGCCGTGAGCAGGAGATCGAAGGCGTCGAAGGCCGGGTCCTCCGGATCTCCCTCCATCGCGAAGACGCCGTATTCCAGACGCTCCGATTCGATCCGCTCCAGGAGATGCTGCGGCGAGGAAAGCGGCTCGTAGGTCGAGGACTCCCCGAACCGCCGTGTGGCGGCCTGGTGCGCGAAGCCTCCGGGCTGTCCCAGGTACCCGACGCGGAAGCCTCCCTGCACCGCGCGCGAGGCCGAGAGGATCTCGCGGAAGATCGCCTGGAGCCCGGCGAGCGGAAACGATCCGCGATCCTCCCGCGCCAGCCGCTCGAGAAGATCGCGCTCGCGCGCCGCGTCGAACGCGGCCTCGCCCCCTTCGCGCTTCCGCGCGCCGATTCCCGACGCCACTTCCGCGCGCTCGGCCAGGAGGCGCACCAGCTCGCGGTCGATGCGGTCGATGGCTGCGCGGAGATCGCCCAGGTCAGCCACGTCCGCTCCCCTTCTTCTTCGCGCCGGGCTTCGCGCGCGCCGCGCCCGTAAGCGCCCCGATCTCAGCCTTCGTGAGCGGGCGCGTCGTTCCGGGTGGGAGCGCCTCGAGCCGGATCGGTCCGAACCGGATGCGCTGGAGACGCCTGACGTGAAGGCCCGCCGCGCGCGCGAGGAGCCGGACTTCACGCTTTCTCCCCTCGAGGATCTCGATCAGGAGCTTTCCTTCGCCCCGCTCGGCTCCCTCGAGGAGGACCTTGCCCGGCACGACCTCCACGTCCTCGACCACCGTCCCTTCGCGCAGGCGCCGGAGCGCCGCGACGTCGGGCACCGGAACGACCCACAGCCGATACACGCGCTCGATCCCGCTCCGCGGGTGGAGCAGCGCCTCGGCCAGGACGCCATCGTTCGTGAGAAGCAGGAGTCCCTCGGACTCGAGGTCCAGCCTTCCCACGGCGTGAAGTCCGCGCGCGGTTTCCCCGAGGAGATCGAAGACGGTGGGATGTCCCCCCTGACTGCGTCGGCTCACGAGAGATCCGGCCTGTTTGTGGTAAGCGAGGTAACGGAAGGACTCGTCCCAGCGGAGAGGCTGCCCGTCGAGGGTCACGCGGTCACGGCCGGGATCGACGTCGGGGCCCATTCCCGCGGGTGGCGCGCCGTTAACCTGAACGCGTCCGTCGCGGATCCAGCGATCCGCCTCGCGCCGGGATGCCGCACCGGCGCGCGCGAGAAACTGATTAAGCCGCACCGTCCGCGGGAGCAGCCTCGAGCTCGAGCTCGGGCTCGGACTCGGGCGCGGTCGCCGGCGCCGGAGCGGTCGCCGGAGCGGTCTCGCCGCCCTCGTCCGCGAAGCGCTCCCGTTCCTCCAGGAGCGGCCCGAGCTCCTTCAGCTCGGGAAGATCCACGAGCTCGTTGAGCCCCATGTAGGAGAGGAAGTCCTGCGTGGTCGAGTAGAGGAGCGGGCGCCCGACTCCCTTCGACCGCCCCTTGATGGTGACCAGATTCCGCTCCAGGAGCGTATGCAGCACGCCCCCCGAGTCCACGCCCCGGATGGAGTCGATCTCCACCTTCGTGATCGGCTGGCGGTAGGCGATGATCGCGAGCGACTCGAGCGCGGGCTTGCTCAGGCGGATCTTGCGCCGGGAGCGGAGCATCTGTTCCACCCACGGAGCGCACTCCTTGCGGGAGAGGAGCTGGAATCCTCCCGCGATCTCGGACAGCACCACGCCCCGCTCCTCGCGCTCGTAGGCTTCCGCCATCTCCCCGAGGATCGCGCGGACCTCGGGGGCGGTCCGATCCCCGAGGACTTGGGTCAGCACCGGCAGCGTTACCGGGACGTCGCTCGCGAAGAGCACCGCCTCGAGGATCTGCTTGGGGGTCGGCATGAGCGTCACTCCTCCTCGGAAGCCATCGGACGTCGTTCGTGCTCGGATCGCCATGAGATCCAGATCGGTCCAAAGAGCTCTTCCTGGGCCACGGTGATCCGCTCCTGCTTCAGGAGCTCGAGCAGCCCGAGGAACGCGGTGATCTTCTCGATGCGCGTCACGAAGCCCAGGAGCACCTCCTCGAACAACGCCCGCGTGCCGCGCTCGAAGGCGCTCCGGATCAGAGCGATCGCCTCCTCGATGCTGATGGGCTCCGCCGTGATCGTGTGCACGATGGGTGGCGCCTGCCGCTGAAGAACGTTCTTCAGCGCGTCGAGCAGCCGGAAGAGGCTCACCGGCTGCAGCTCTCCGTCCTGGGGATCCTCGAGCTGCGCCGGAGCGCCCCGGTCGAAGAGGAGGCGGCGGTCGCTCTCCAGGCGCTCCAGATCGCGCGCCGCTTCCTTGAAGCGGCGGTATTCGAGAAGCTGGCGGACGAGGCCCTCGCGAGGATCCTCCTCCTCTTCCTCCATGATCGCCGGCGGCAGGAGCATCCGCGCCTTGATTCGCATCAGGGTCGCGGCCATCACGAGGAACTCCCCCGCGACCTCGAGGTCCAGCTCCGCCATCAGCTCGAGCGTGTCCAGGTACTCGCGGGTGATCTTGGCGATCGGGATGTCGGTGATCTCGATCTCTTCGCGCTGGATCAGGTGGAGCAGGAGATCCAGCGGGCCCGTGAACGCGGGGAACGCGACGCGGATCAGGCCGGCACCCGTCGCCCCGCCCTCCTCGGCGTAACCGGTCGCGCGCGCGGCCGCGTCCGTGGATTTCTGGCTCTCGATGTCGGTCATGGCAGCTTCATCGCCTCGCGGACCTCCCGCATGGTTTCCTGCGCGATCTTCCGCGCCCGCTCTTCCCCGTGCCGCAGCGCCTCCCGCACACGCTCGGGGTGCGCCGCCAGCTCCCGACGGCGCTCCCGGAAGGGACGGAGCGACTCCGCCAGGATCGCGGCCAAGTTCTTCTTGTTCGCCACGCATCCCAGGCGTCCGGCGCGGCAATCGGCGTCGATCTGCCCCGCGCTCTCGGCGTTGAACGCGCGATGATACGCGAACACCACGCAGCCGTCGGGATTTCCGGGGTCGTCCACTCGGATCTTCTTGGGGTCGGTGAACGCGGTCCGGAGTCTTACCAGAATTTCCTCCGGAGAATCCGAAAGATAGATCGCATTGTCCAGCGACTTGCTCATCCGCTTGCCGTCGAGCCCCGGAGCCCGAGGGAACTTCGTGAGCTTCGCGGTCGGCACCGGGAACACATCCCCGTAGAGGCCGTTGAACTTGCGCGCGATCTCGCGTGTGATCTCGATGTGGGGCACCTGATCCTCCCCCACCGGCACGAGGTTCGCCTTGTAGAGCAGGATGTCGGCCGCCTGGAGCACCGGATAGCCCAGATGCCCGTAGCTCACCGATCCCTCCAGATGCAGGTCGCGGACCTGTTCCTTCACCGTGGGATTCCGCTCGAGGCGGCTCGTGGTCACGAGCATCGAGAACAGGAGATGGAGTTCCGCGTGCTCCTTCACCCGCGACTGGATGAAGACCGGGCTCTTCTCGGGGTCGATTCCCGCCGCGAGCCAGTCGATCACCATCTCGATCGTGTTGGGCTCGATCTGGTCGACGTGCTCGTAATCGGTCGTGAGCGCGTGCCAGTCGGCGACCATGTGCAGGTTTTCGCTCGAATCTTGCAGCGCCACCCAGCTCTGGAGCGCCCCCAGGTAGTTGCCTAGATGAAGCCTTCCGGTCGGGCGCATGCCGCTCAGGATGCGCGGCTTCTTGGCTTCGCTCAGAGCACCCCTCCCGTCAAAACCCTACCGAGAACGTAGATCACCGGATACACGACGTAGCTGAAGAGATTCATGCCGGTCGTCATCCCCAGAACGACGATTCCCAGGAGGACGAACGGCCCGACCCGGTCCATCTCGCGGTAGCGCTCGGCCCACTGGCGGCTCAGAAGGCCGGTCAGGATCCGGGAGCCGTCGAGCGGGAAGATCGGGATCAGATTGAAGGTCATGAGCCCGAGATTCACGATGACGCTTCCCTCCGCCATGACCAGGAGCACCCGCTGCGTGACGCTCGTCACCGGCATGGGCGCCGCGAACCGGACGATGGTTCCGAACAGGAGCGCCAAGGTCAGGTTCGAAATCGGTCCCGCCAGGGCAATCCACATGATGTCCCGGCGCGGATGCTTGAGGTAGCGCTCGTCGATGGGCACGGGTTTGGCCCAGCCGATCCTCTGCGTCATCACGAACACCATGGTTCCCATCACGTCCAGGTGCACGATGGGGTTGAGCGTGAGCCGCCCGAGGAGCCGCGCGGTCGGATCGCCGAGCCTCGTGGCCACGAGCGCGTGGCTGTATTCATGGAAGGTCAGGGCGAATAGAAGCGGCGGGATCATCAGGAGGATTCCCGTCACGTCACCCACCGACCCTCCTCCCCATCCGCCTCGTTCGGCGACGTCCGTTAGAGCTTGGACTCGCCCTTCACCGGAGTGATGATCGCCTCGGTAGAATGCGTGAACCAGCGATCCGCGGCGGCCCGGACACTCTCGGGATTCAGCTTGAGCAAGGACTCCTCGAACCGGCGCGGGAAATCGTAGCCCGCGCCTGCCGCCTCGAACTGCGACATGGACCGAGCCCGCACCAGAGGATCGTTCTGGTTCTGGAACGTTCCGTTCTGGACCCGCTTGAGCTGCTCGGTCCACTCCCCTTCGTCCAGGGGCTGCGTCTTGAGCCGTCCCATGACCGCCACCACCGTGTCGCGCGCGGCCTGGAACATGCTCGGCGCGGAAGCGAGATAGACGGCCATGCTGGAACGCTTGGGATAGGGCGCGTTCAGCACTCCCACCGAGGATACGAGACCGGCTTGCGGCATCCAGAACGCGATCGGGGACCGGTCGCCCGAGGCCAGGTAGGACTCGATGATCTTGAATGCGGCGTAATCGGGTTCGGTATATCCGGGCGCGGGGAATCCATACGTCAGCACCGGCGCGAGGAGGTCGCGCTCCGCAGTGACCACCGTGTCCGCGGCGAGCGGGACCGGCTCCCCCGGAACGGGCTCGAGCGCCTTTCCGGACGGCGCCGCGGCGAACGCCTTCTCGAGGCGGGCCAGGACCTTCTTCCCGTCGAAGTTTCCGACGAAGCAGACGACCATGTTGCCGCCGACGAAATACCTCTTGTAGAGACCGAGCACGTCCTTGCGGCTGCACCCGGCCAGCCCCGAAACCGTGCCCGCGACGGGCCTCGCCAGCGGGCTGCCGTGGTACATGGACGCGAGGAACATCGAATAGCTCGCGCGAAGCGGGCTTTCATTCTGATCGGCCGCCGCCGTGAGGGCCCGCTGCCGCGTCAGATCCACCGCGGTATCCGGGAACGAGGGCGTCAGGACCACTTCGGACAGGAGGTCGATCGCCGGATCCACCTGCTCCCGCTTGGTCGAGATCGAGATCACTCCCAGGTCCGGGCCCGCGCCGGACCCGAGGTTCGCGTCGGCCGCAAGGAGCCGAAGCGCCAGCTCGGTGGGCGACTTCTTCTGCGTGCCCGTCACCAGCGACTTGATGAGCACCTGACAGCGGCCGGCGTCCTCATCGGACTCGTAGAGGGTGCCCATCCGGAGGGCGACCGCTCCCGCCACCTGCTCGCTGGTCCTCTGCTCCTGGACCAGGATCCTGATCCCGTTTTTCAGCACTTTCCGCAAGACGGGAGCGCCGGGATCGTAGATCGGGACCCGCGGGCGGGGCTTCATCTCGGGGATGACCCGCTCCTGGCCCCATGAAGTCAACGGCATGGCGAGGACCAAGGCGACCATGGCGGAAAGCGGCCAGAGTCCGTTGACCGGATGGAACTTGCGATTTTGGAGGAACATGAGCAATTAGCCTACCAGAGGGGTTGTGGCCGCGTCAATGCGCCGCGGCGTTCTGCAAGATGCGAAATGAAACGAAAAACCTAAGTTCCTGGTCCCTTCTACCGATGATTTATACAGGGACCGCTCGGGGCGGTTCCGAATCGGAGAAGCGCAACATGCAGCATCCACGATCCACCGCGGCGACGCGGAACGGAACGGCATTTCTGCCGGCTCTCGCCCTCACGGTCGTGCTGACCGCAACCACGCCTGGAATCGGAAACGGCGGCTCGCGTGGGGACAGCCCAAATCTGGCGGGGCTGATACGCGAGTTCAACGCGATCTGCTCCGATCTCCAGGAGGCGCGCTGCGATCTGCAAGTTCGCCGCCTGGACGAGGCTTCGTTCGGAGACCGAATTCTAGACTTGTTCGTCCGTGCCGACAGCATCACGACCCTGCTCGACCGGCGGTCTCCCGCGCGGGGCCGCGTCGGCCCGGCCTACGCCTTGGAATGGGCCCTCAGGCATCTGCGGGAATCGCTGCGGGAAAATTACGAGGGGATCGTGGAGGGGAACGGCTATCGCTTCGTGACGGCGGACCTCGCGTTCAAGGCCGCGGAGGCCTGGAAGGGATCGATTGCCGAGCAGCCTTTGTCGATGCCGTAAGGGCAAGTGGAGCTGGGGGGGATCGAACCCCCTACCTCTTGACTGCCAGTCAAGCGCTCTCCCAATTGAGCTACAGCCCCATAACCCGCCGACTTTCATGAACCAAGCTAATGGCTTAGTCTTCTTGCGTCAATCGGGTTCGGATGTTCCGCGCGGCGCTCAGAGCCCGCCATTGACGCCGCGCGTTCCCGAAGCGAGACTCGCGGCGTGAGTTCCCTCTCGGACAAGCGGTATCACTTCAGCGGCGTCGGGGGCAGCGGGATGGCTCCGCTGGCCCAGCTGGTGGCGCTCCTCGGGGCCCAGGTCAGCGGATCCGACCGGAACCTGGACCGCGGGCTCTCCCTCCCGGTATTCGACGCGCTCGCGGAAGCGGGCGTCACGCTCACGGCTCAGGACGGCTCCGGCGTAACGCCCGGGCTGGACGCCCTCGTCCACTCCACGGCGGTGGAACCAACGAACCCGGACTTCCTCCGGGCTCAGGAGCTGGGAATCGCGTGCGTTCGGCGCGGGTCCTTCCTCGCCCAGTTCGCGGCGGATCGCCGGACCATTGCCATCGCGGGCACGAGCGGCAAATCCACCGTGACCGCCATGGTCGCCCACATCCTGCTCGAGGCGGGGTTTGACCCTTCGTTCCTGGGCGGCGGCGCGGCGGTGGACCTGGCCGGCTCCTTCCCGCCTGGAAGCCTGCGCGTGGGCGGAAGCGACTGGCTCGTGGTCGAGACCGACGAGAGCGACGGGAGCGTCGCGGAGTTCGCCCCCTCGATCGCCGTGCTCACCAATCTCACGAGAGACCACAAAGAGATCGCGGTCACGACGCAAATGTTCGGCCGCCTGCTGGAGCGGACGCGAGAGCGAGCGGTGATCCACGTCGGCGATCCCGCGCTGGCCGGCGTGCCGCGCCCGGGACATCTCTCCTTCCTCACGGTGGCCGTCGAAGGAGATCCGGTCTGGATCCCGGCGGACCTTCTGGCTCGCTCCGTCCGCCTCGCGCCGAACGGAGTCCGCTTCGAGATCGGCGGCTGTCCCGCGCGCGTCCCCTTCCCGGGGATTCTCACGGTGCAGAACTCGGCCCTCGCGATCGCGGCCGCCCACGCCGCGGGAATTTCCGTGGCGCAGGCGGCCCAGTCGCTCGAGCGATTTGGCGGCGTGCGGAGACGGCTCGAGCGGATCGGCGCCGCCGACGGCATCGACGTGTTCGACGACTTCGCGCACAACCCGGTGAAGATCCGCATGGCCGTCGAGGCGCTCAGGCCGGGCGGCGCGCTCTGGATCTACTACCAGCCGCACGGCTACGGTCCGACGCGGTTCTTCCGCGACGAGCTGATCGAGACCTTCCGGGAGGGGCTCCGCCCCCAGGACCACCTTCTCCTCGCGCCGATCTACGACGCCGGGGGCACCGCCGAGCGCACCATCCGATCCGAAGACTTAGCCGAGCCGCTGAGCCGCGCCGGAGCAGCTGCGAGCGTCTTCCCTTCGCGTGACGACGCGCTCCGCGAGATGATCGAGGGCGCCCGCCGCGGCGACCGCATCGTGGTCATGGGCGCCCGGGACGACACGCTTCCCTCATACGCGAGGGATATCCTGGCCGGCCTTCTGGCGAGGTCGGGAGAGCCCGCGACGGGTCGCGCCCACCGCTAGGCCTCCCAGCAAGAGCGTCACGCTCGATGGCTCGGGAACCGAGGCGGGAGGCCCGGTCACGGGCGGAGGCGCCTCGATCCTTGGCCCTGAGCAGGTTCCCGTCCACGCTCCCGTCGTCACCGCGATCCCTCCCGAATTGAAGGTCGGCAGGTCGAACCCGAGCGCGAACCGGGCGTCATCCAGCTCGCGGTGGAACGCCGTGACGCTCGCGAAATTCGGCACGTCGATCCATTCCCCGGGATTCAGCGTCTTGCCGGCCAGGTAGGAGGAGAGATCCTCGCCCGAGGCGCCCTTCAACGCGATCCAGTTCTCCGCGACCGCGGTGCCCGCTCCGCCGCCCCCGCCGTCCGAAACCGTGCCGGGAGATCCTTCCACGAGGAGATCGTAGGCGGTGTCGAGCACGGTCCGGCTCACGGCTCCGTCCGCTCCCGGAAGGCCCGTCTTTCCCGCGGCGCCCCCCGCTCCCACATTGAGCTTGGAGGAATAACCGGGGATCGCGTTCAGTCCGCTCAACACCGAGACGCCGGGCAGGAACTCCGGGAAGAGCACGGCCGCGCTCGACGTGTTCGTCACGCGAACGGTGAGGCTGGTCAGCATGTCCATCTCGGGATCGAAGAGAAGCGGCGTGCCGAGCTGGGCGAGGGTCGAGCCCGAGAGGCTCTCCTGACCGACGGCATCGGGGATCTCCCCTATTCCGGAGAGGTCGGTGAGGCCTGAGACCAAGGTGAGCGAGAGCACACCCGCCTTGGCGGGAGGGGGACCGGCGAGGAACAGGAGAATCGCGAGCACGAACACGAGCGTTGGGCGGATCACGGCATCACCTCCGGATGGGCGCGACGGGGCGGGACGTGGAGACGCGACATCCCTTGCGCGAAGCGTGCCGGAGGGGGCGTGTGAGGCGAAGATGGAGCGAAGGCCCGCACGCGGCGCGCCTTGCGGGAAAGACGGCAGACGGCGCGTCTCGCGGAGGGAGCCCGGCGCGTCAACCGCGGTCGACGTAGGGACGACGAGCGTTGACTACCCTACGTACTCCGCGATCGATTTCGCCTGGAGGAAGAGACCCAGGTAATCGCGGCCGCCCGCTTTCGAGTCCGTTCCGCTCATGTTGAACCCGCCGAAAGGATGGATCCCCACGAGCGCGCCGGTGCACTTGCGGTTGATGTAGAGATTCCCCACGTGGAGGCGGCGCTTCGACTCTAAGATTCGCGCGCGGTCGCGTCCGTAGTAGGCGCCCGTAAGGCCGTAGATCGTGCCGTTCGCGATCGCGACCTCTTCGTCGAAGGACTTGGCCTTGATCACCGCGAGCACGGGACCGAAGATCTCCTCCTGCGCGATCCTCGCGTTCGGCGCGACGTCCGCGAAGACGGTGGGCTTCAGGAAAAACCCGGGACCGGAGTGCTTCCCGCCCCCGGAGATCAGCCGGCCTTCGCTCTTCCCGATCTCCATGTACTCGAGAATCTTCTTCTCGGCCGAGGCGCTCACGACCGGACCCAGGAACGTCTCGCGCTTCTCGGTCGAGCCGATGACGGTCTTCTCGGTTCGCGCCCCGAGCCGCTCCACGAATTCGTCATAGAGCGTCTCGTGCACGATCGCGCGGGAGCAGGCGGAACATTTCTGTCCCTGGAATCCGAACGCTCCGGCGTAAACGCCGGCAACTCCGGCCTCGAGATCCGCGTCCTCGTCGAGGATCGTGAAATCCTTCCCGCCCATCTCGAGGATCGCGCGCTTGAGCCAGATCTGCCCCTTCGGAACCTTGGCCGCGCGCTCGTTGATCCCCAGCCCCACCTCCATCGATCCGGTGAAGGCGATGAACCTCACGCGCGGATGCTCCACGAGCGCGTCCCCGATGACGCCGCCGGGGCCCGGAAGGAAATTCAGCGCGCCCGCGGGAGCGCCCGCCTCCTCCAGGATCTCGAACATCTTCCACGCGGTGAGCGGCGCGTCGCTGCTGGGTTTCAGGATCGCGGTGTTCCCCGTGACGATCGTCGCGGAGGTCATGCCCATCGCGATCGCGCACGGGAAATTCCAGGGCGGGATGACGACGCCGACCCCGAGCGGGACGTAGAGCAGGTCGTTGGACTCTCCGGGATTCGCGACGAGAGGCTGGGGGCCTCCCCACCGGATCATCTCCCGGGCATAGAAGTCGAGGAAGTCGATCGCCTCGGCGGTATCGCCGTCGGCCTCGGGCCAGCTCTTCCCCACTTCGAGCACCATCGTGGCGTTGATCTCGTGGCGGCGCCGGCGCATGATCCCCGCCGCGCGGAGAAGCACGTGGGCGCGCTCCTCGTGCGGAATTCGGGACCAGGACGGAAACGCCTTCTCGGCCGCCGCCACCGCCTCGTTCACGTGCTCGAGGGTCGCCTTGGAGAAGTTCCCGACGCACTCGGAGGGATTCGCCGGGTTCTTGCTCTGGAACGTCTCCTTGGTCGTGATCCGCGTCCCCCCGATCACGATCGGGTAGGTGGCGCCGAACGCGGCGCGGCCCCGCTCGATCGCGTCCATCATTCCCGCCTCGGCGTCCGGGCGGGTGTAATCGAGCATGGGGGCGCTGTGAAACTCCGGGAGCATGGACTTCTCCTTCCGAGAACGTGGTCGGTCGCACTATACTGCGCCGCGCCATGATACCCGCCCTGGCGGCCGCTGTCATCCCGGCCCTCGTCCTCCCGCTGCTGCTCCTGCCGCTCGGCAACGCGGCCCTCTTCGCGGTGCTCCCCGTCCTGCCCTTGGCCTACGTCTACCTCCGGGCGATCGCGGCCCGGAAGCCCGGGCGCGCCGTCGTGCTCGCGCTCGCGTGGGCCGTGGCGCTTTCGGCCGCGACCGTGGCGGCCGCCGCGCGCTCTCCGGAGTCCGTCCCGCGCGGTATCTGGCACGCGGCGGAGTACAAGGACGAGATGCTCCGGTGGATCGCGACGGGCGAGGGCGCCGAGGGCAGCATTGGCCGGTTCCTGCCGCGCGTGCTCGGGGAGTACGTCCTGGTGCTGGCGCTCTCCTCGGTTTCCGCCGGCGCGCTGGGGCTACTCCTCGGGGCGGTCCTTCTCGGGTACATGAACGGCTACGTGGGCTGGGTGATCGCGAATTCCGATCCCAAGGCGGGAGCTTTCGTCGCGGCGTTCATCGCGTGGCCGCCCTGGCCGATGGCCCGCGTGGTCTCGTTCATCCTCGCGGGAACCGCGGCGGCCTCGTGGGGCTACGGGAGATTCTATGCTCGAAGCGGCGCCCGCCCGAAGACGAAGCCCATCCTCATGGCCTCGCTCGCGTTCCTCGCGACCGACGTCGTGCTCAAGGGGTTGCTCGCACCCGAGTGGCGGATGTTCCTGCGCGCGCTCCTGGGATCGGGCGCGGGGATCGACGCGGGCGGAAGCGGGTGAGGGAGGAGAGCGGCTGGACCGTGAGGCCCAGCCGCTCGCGTGCAGCAGACCGAGTTTCCTCGGGGTGTTACTTCAAGATGATCAACGTTCCGCCGGTTCTCGCCGTGGGCGTCTCCGCGCGATAGAAGTACTGGCCCGTCGGCAGCGTCCTTCCGTCTGTGCCCCGTCCGTCGAAGATGTAATCGTGGACGCCCGCGGGCGTGTCGACCGTTTCGAGCACCGTCCGCACGAGCCGGCCGGCGAGATCGTAGAGCCGGATGCTCAGGCGCTCCGACGACTCCAGATTCACGCGGATCGTCGCCTGCGGATTCATCGGATTCGGCTGGACGCGCGCCACCAGCTTCCGCTCGGGCTGGACGTCCCATCCGAGCGTCGCGCGCACGGAGCCTCCGCCGAAGAGGTCCGCCGTCACGACCATCGTCGCCTGCATGTCCTTGTCCAGATTCGCGAACAAGAGCCGCAGGTCATCCTTCGAGAAATCCATCGCGACCTCGGCCACGTGGTTCCGGTCGCTGTCCAGGCCGACCGTCACGCTTCCCGGGATCGGAGTGATGAACGGCACCGTTCCCAGTCCGTCGGGCCCGTACAGCTTGAGGCTCGAGACATCGACCGAGCCGACTTCGAAGGATCCACCCACCGGCTCGAGGAACACCGAATTGCTCGGCTTTCCGGTCTTGAGACGGATCGTGCTGTGATCGGTGAACGCGCGCGCGAGGAACCCGTTCCGCACGTCGGCCGTGGTCGTGTCGGCATCCGCGAGCGAGCCGTCGCTCGCGTTGACGACGACGTTATAGCGTCCGGTGGCGGCGTAGGTATGCGACACCTCGGCGCCTGCTCCGACGCCGCCGTCACCATAAGACCAGGCATACGTGAGCGCGTCGCCGTCGGGATCCGAAGATCCGGAAGCGCTCATCGTGAGTGGCTGCGCCAGAAGGCCCGAGTACGGACCGCCCGCCGAGGCGACCGGAGCGCGGTCGGTCGAGGTCACGGTCACGCCGACCGAGACGTTCGTCGCGAGCGCGGGATCAAGCGCGTCCTTCGCGGTGAGCTGCAGCGTATAGCTTCCCGCCGCGTCGAAGCTTCCGGCGACGTGGAGCGTGCCGTCGCCTGCGCCCAGGTCCGTGAGCGAAACCGTGAGCGAGGTCGGCGCGCCCGTGCCCGTATACCAGAGCGTCGGAGCGGCCGTGCCGCACCCCTGATCCGGATCGCTGGCGTGTACCGTGAGATTCGCGGAGCCGCCTTCGCTCAACGTCATCGCGTAGCCACCCTGAGGCACCGTCCACGCGGGAGCGCGGTTCATGTCCGAGACCGTGATCACGAAACTCTCGTTGTCGGACATGGAGCCGTCACTCACGCCGATGCTCGCCGAATAGGTTCCGGAAGCGCAATAGGTCGGCGCGAGCGTCATGGTGCCCGACGCCGAACCGGCCGTGCTGCTGGTCGTCGTGAAGGACGCGAAGCCGGGAAGCGAGATGCTCCATGTCATGGGATCCTGGTCCGCGTCCGTGGCGGAGACACTCACGTTCGACGTGGCGCCTTCCGCCACCGTCTGGTCTCCGATGGCGGAGAGGACCGGCGGAAACTGGCTGCCGAGCGCGTACACCGTGATCGAGAACGTCTCCGAGGACGTGAGGCTCCCGTCCGAGAGCGACACCGTCATCGAGGTCGTGCCCGGAACCATGTCCGCGGGCGGCGCCAAGCCCAGCGAGGCTCCGCCGTCGCCGTAATCGGTGAACGACGCATAGGACGGCAGGTTCGCCGTCGAGTAGTTCACGGCGTCGCCATCCGGGTCCATTCCGGAGAGGAAGATGCTCATGGAGGAGCCGCGCTCGACCTCTCGGTCGCCGATCGGATCCAGCACGGGCGCCTGGTTGACGTTGGTTACCGTGATCGGAACTCCCTTGGCGTCCACCCCACCGAACGTGTCGTCCACGATGAATGTCGGGCCGTAGGTGCCGGCCTGGGTGAAGTCCGGCGTCCAGGAGAAGGAACCCGTATTGTCGTGCAGGTCCCGGAACGTGGCTCCCGAGGGCAGCCCCGAAGCGCGGAAGAAGAGAGGCTGGCCGTCCGCGTCCGTGGCGGATACGACGAAGACGAGCGAAACGCCCTCGCCCACCGTTTGCGCGCCCGGCACCGTCAGCACGGGAGCGGCGGCAGGCGACGCGAGCGAAGGCGAAGGCGTCATGAGGACGCCGACACCCACGCAGAGCACGAGCGCGAGCGAGGTCTTGAGGAGACGAACCAGGGCACGATGCATAGCAACCCCCTCTACTTGGAATCAGGCGGTCTCCGCGGGTCTCGCGGATTCACCACCGGCGTCATGTTGCAGGGGAATAAAGCAAGGAGAAGGCCACCCGACGGGCGCCGGGAATGGCCTTGGGAGGCGTGTTGTTAGAGCGGAATGGCTGAATTCACGCGCCGCCAGGGATCGTTGCAGGACGCATGGGTCCTCGCATTGCGGGAAAAGCCCTGCGGAGCGGCTGGATTCGACCTCAGTTCTTCACTTCGGCCACCGATGCCGTTCCGTTGATCAGCTTCACAAGAGCCTCCAAACTCGCGGGCTTCGTCAGGTGGAAATCGAAGCCGGCGCTCCTCGCGCGAGCCCGATCTTCCTCCTGCCCCCAACCGGTGAGCGCGACGAGCACGACGCCGTTGCTCCAGGGCGCGGACCGGATGCGGCGCGCGGCCTCGTAGCCGTCGAGCGTGGGCATGCCCACATCGAGCACGATGACGTCGGGGTGGTAGGAGGCGGCCTCCTCGACCGCGTCCGATCCGTCGTAGACGGCGCGCGTGTCGTGTCCCGTCAAGGAGAGCATCATCGCGAGGCTGTCCGCCGAATCCCTGTTGTCGTCGGCGACCAGGATGCGGCGTCTCACCGCGGACGGCGCCTCCCGATCGCCTTCGAGCCGCGGCGCCGGGACGGTCCCGAGCGCCACCGGGAGGCGCACGGTGAACTCGCTCCCGCAGCCGAGGCCTTCGCTCCTCGCTTCGACCTTCCCGCCGTGCTGCTCCACGAGCCCGCGCACCAGACAGAGACCGATCCCCAGTCCCCCTTCCGTCAGCTCCTGTGAGCGGACCTCCTGCGAGAACATGTCGAAGACGTTCGACAGCATCTCCGAGCCGATTCCGATTCCGTCGTCGGTCACCCTCACGACCGCTTCGTTCCCCTGCCGCTCCGCGCGAATCCGGATGTTCCCCTCCCGAACCGTGTACTTGCACGCGTTGCCCAGGAGATTCGTGAACACCTGGGCCAGCCGGACCCGGTCCGCGTCCACGAAGACGGCCTCCGCGGGGAGATCCACGCTCACACGGTGGCGGCGCACCTCGATCTGGGAACGGCAGGTCTCGAGCGCGTCCCCTACCGCCGCCGCGAGGTCGATCCGCCCCTTTCTCAACTCGATCCTACCCCTGGTGATGCGCGAGAGGTCGAGAAGGTCGTCCACGAGACGCACCAGCTGCGTGAGCTGGCGCTCCATGATGGTGAGCGCCGCGTCGGTGCGCGGCCCACGCTCGCCCGCCCGCCGCATGACTTCGAGCGAATTCCGCAGCGGAGCGAGCGGATTCCTGAGCTCGTGCGCCAGGGTGGCCAGGAACTCATCTTTGAGGTGGTCCGCCTGGCGGAGCCGCGCCTCCATTTCCTTCTGCTCGTGGATGTCGGTGGTGATCCCGAACCAGGAGATCACGGCTCCCGCGCTGTCTTTCCACGGGACAGCGCGCGTCACAAACCAGCGGTAGACGCCGTCGTACCTGCGATTTCGCACCTCGATCTCGTACTCGGTTCCCTCGCGGAGCGAGCGCGACCATTGATCGACGCAGCGCTGATGGTCGTCCGGATGCAGCACCCGCCCGGGCCAGCCGGGCTCGTTCTCTCCCGGTGCGAGCCCGGTGTATTCGAACCACTTGTCGTTGACATAGGTGATCGTGCCGTGGGGAGCGGCGACCCAGACGATCGAGGGAATGGCCTCCGTGAGGTGCCGGAAGCGCTCCTCGCTCAGCCGCAGCGCCGCGCCCCGATCTTCGTGAACCCGGCGCAGCGTTTCCGTGACGCTGATGCAGATGGCGACCACGGCCACGAAGAGCGCGAGCCCGACAGCGTCCGGTGGGTGGGTGATTTGGAGGAGGCCCGTGCGAGGCAGGAACGCGAACGTGCTGACGAAGACACTGAGCACGAGCGCCAGAATGCCCGGGCCCAATCCGCTCAGCCACGTCGTGATCAGGACGGCGCCGACGAAGGTCACGTAGGGCGCGTGCTCCCCGAGCGCCGGACTCAGCGACCATCGCACCAGCCAGGCGACGAAGATAGCCGCCACGGCGCCGCAATACCGCCACAGAATCCTGCCAGCCCTGCGGGTCATGAACCCCTCGGGTGATGTGGAGCGTCGAGGCAGAATTTTAGGGTATCGGGGGATTTCCAGGTAGAACAATTGGGAGAGGCAAAGGTGGTGCCGGAGGGGGGACTTGAACCCCCACCCACTTGCGTGGACCGGATTTTGAGTCCGGCGCGTCTGCCAGTTCCACCACTCCGGCGCCAAAGGCAGCAATGCATCATTCTAATTGACAACTGGCCAACGTCTTATGTATAATACCTAATCTTGATTGGCGCCCAAACTCGCGTGGAACTTTTTACCATCGCCGGCGTCTAAAGGGTACGACAAAACAGGGTTAGGTTCCCTGTGATTCGCGACCATGGTGGCTTGACCCGGCGTTCGCCGGTGGGTTGCCCAAGGCCTTATGCAAGTCGTCACGGTACGGTCTCTGCGGGGAACCTTCCGCATATCGGGTGGCGGGGCGAAAGCTCCGCCACCTTCTTCATTTCCCCCTACTGCCCCTTCACGATCACCAGCGTCAGGTCGTCGTCCGGCTCTCCGCCGCTGAAGGCGCTGACCGTCTCGCGGATGGCGCGCGCGATCTCCGCGGCCGGGCCTCCCCGGCGCGACCGGATCACGTCCTTCAGCCTCTCCTCGCCGAACAGGTCGTTCTCCGCGTTCATGGATTCCGTGATCCCGTCCGTGTAGAGCGTGAGGATGTCGCCTGGCCGGATTTCCGTCTGGCGCTCCTTGAACGTCGCGCTCTCGAACGTGCCCAGCAACGGGCCGGTCGAGTCCAGGTTCTCGAAGGAGTCCGTCGCGGAGCGGTAGAGAATCCCGGGGTTGTGCCCCGCATTCACGTACGTGAACCGCCGGCCGTGGATGTCGAGCACGCCGTAGATCGCGGTCACGAACCGCTCGACCTCGATGCTCTCCCAGAGGAGCCGGTTCACCTTGGTGAAGACGGTGCGGATGGCATAGTTGTTCCGTACCTCCGCGATGAGCGAGGCGCGGAACGCGGCCATGATGAGCGCCGCGGGAATCCCCTTCCCGGACACGTCGGCCACCACGATCCCCAGGTGCCCTTCCGCGATCCGCACGTAGTCGTAGTAGTCGCCGCCGACGATGCCCGACGAGTAGTAGGCGCCCGCGATGTCGAAGTTCGGCATCTTGGGATCGCGCGCGGGGAGGAAGGTCCGCTGGATGCGCCGTCCGATGGAAAGCTCTTCCTCCAGCCGCCGCGTCTCGAGGACCTCGGCGTGGAGGCGCGTGCGCTCGATCGCGACGGCGGCCTGGCTCGCGAACGTCATCAGGAGTTCCAGGTCCTCCGGTTCGTACGAGTCCGGCTCGTCGGACTCGAGATTGAACGCGCCGATCACCTCGGTTCCGGCCCGCAGGGGCGCCACCATCTCCGAGCGCGTCTGCGTCCGGGCGTTCACGTAGCGGTCGTCGCGCAGCACGTCGGGCACGATCACGGGCCGGCCCGTCTTCGCCACCCAGCCGATGAGTCCGCGGCCCACCTTGAGGCGCACCGCGTCCTCGCGGTTCGGATCATAGCCGCGGATCGTCTGTTGGTTGATCCACTGGGTCTTCTTGTCCACGAGGTAGATCCCGGCCGCGTCGTACCGCACGACCTGGAACACGAGATCCAGGATCTGCTCCAGGAGCTGGTTCGTGTCGAGGCTGACCGAGATCTTGGTTCCCAGCTCGAGGAGGAGGTGGTTCTGCACCTTTTCGCGCGTGGCCTCCGCGTAGATGCGCGCGTTGCCGATCGCGATCGAGAGCTGGATCGACAGCTCGCGCAGGAACGAGAGGTTTTCTTCGGGCGGCGGCGCGGAATCCAGCTTGGAGAGCACCACCACGCCCAGCGGCTCGCCCGCGCGCCGGAGCGGAAGCGTGAGCACGCCCTGGATCAGAGTCCGGGGCCTGCCTCCCCATTCCTCCGCCACGTACTGGGACTCGGCCAGCGTGGGAAAGAACGCGGGGTGGTCCTCGGCGGAGGCGACGCCCGCGACTCCCTGCCCCACGGCGAGGCGCGGCCGCCGGCCCATGACCGGCGTGTTGCAGAGCGTCCAGGGAAAGAGCACCTCGGTGCGCGGATCCAGGACCCAGAGGGAGAACTCGGAGAAGCCGCTCGAGCGGAGCAGAAGATCGCGCGCCCGGCGGGCCAACTCGTCCCGCTTCAGAAGTGCCAGCTCGCGCGAGGCGCGAACCAGGAACTGGAGGCGCTCCACCTGGCTCATGGCGCTTCCTTCGAGCGAGACGCGCTCGCTCATCGGGCGCGGCGCGGACCGCGCGCCTGCCGCGTGCCGGACGGGCTCTGGATCTCGGCTAAGAAGGCCCGAAGCTCCTTGGGTCCCAGATGGTCCGCGGTCCAGAGCGCGTTGAAGATCCGCTCCCCGCGCCGCGCGAAGCGCGGGTAATGCGCGAGCGTCCGCACGAACACGCGGTGGCGCTCCCGCCGCGTCATGGCTGGGAGCCCGCGCCGGTGGAGGCGACCGTCGATCCAAACGTTCCATAGCTCGTTCAACGCCTCCCGGTCCTCCTCGGGATGCGCGGCAAGGTCCACGCCGGCCTCGTGATCGTCGCGAAGATGGAAGAGCTCGTGAAGGCACGCCTCGGCGAAACACTTGCGCGAGAACTGACGCGGCAGGACCGGCGGCGTCCCGGCGCGCCTTCCCCATGTGCGCGCCCAGGCTCGCCGGCGCGCGAGCGTGACGAAGTTGCCGAGCGCGAACGAGAGGCGCGCGGCGCGATGGTCGTGCGTGTTCCACTCGATGTATGCGTGGTCGTCCCGGTTCCTGAGATCCACGTGCACGTGCACGTCCCGCACCACCTCGGATAACCCCAGCTCGCGGACGGAATCCCGGAGCACCGCCTCGGCGGCCTCACGCAAAGGGAAATCGGGCGGCTGCCACCGGACGCGAAGGCCCGAGCCCGCATGGGCGTCGTGCAACGCCCGCACACGCGCCCTCATTTCGTCACGGCGGTCACGATGAGGATATGGAGCGCGACCAAGCCCACGAGGAGCGCGATCGGAGCAAGCCCCAGAACCCCGTGCCGCGTGTGGACCGGGGGAGCGGAGGACGGCGTCACCACGGGAAGCGTCCGGATGGCCGGGGGGCCGATGGTCTCGACGGCCGCGGGCCGGAACGCGCGCGTCGTGTCGACCGCCGTCCGCGCGGTGTCCCGGAGCGAGCCGGGCTGCTGCAAATCCGACGTAGAACCGGTGGACGGAGACACGACGGGCTCCTTGGTCTTGGGCTCGGTGTCGGTCGTATCCTGATCCCCTGCCCCCGCATCTCCGGGAGGCTGCATGACGTAATCGGCGAGCGCGAACGTGATCGGCGGCGCCGAGACGGAGCGCCAGGGATTCGCGCCGGCCCCGCCCGGAACTGAAGCGAAAAACGCGATGAGCATAGTGGATAAGGCGGCGGCGTTCCAGACGAGCCGCCTCGGAATGGCGTCCTCGCGTCTTTTCAGGGAACCTTCTCGAGCGCCTGGTCGAGATCCCGCACGAGATCCGCAGCGTCTTCGATGCCCAGCGCGAGGCGGACGAGCGAATCGGAGATTCCCTGGGCCGCTCGCTCTTCGGGCGCCAGGAAGTAATGCGAGGTCATCGAGGGCTGGCTGACGAGCGTCTCGACGCCGCCCAGGCTCGGCGCGAGATAGGCCAGCTCCAGCGCCTCGACAAAGCGGATCGTGTCCTCGCGGCTCGCGTCCGCCTCGAACGCGAGGACGCCTCCGAATCCGGACATCTGTCGCTTCGCGATCTCGTGTCCGGGATGCTCCGGGAGGCCTGGGTAATACACGCGCCGCACGCGGGGATGGTCCGCCAGGTGACGCGCGATCGCGAGGCCGTTCTCGTTGTGCCGCGCCATCCGGAGCGCCAGGGTCTTCGTGCCGCGCTCGAGCAGATACGCGGAGTGGGGATCCAGGATGCCGCCCAGGAGCTTCCGATGGTGCCACACTTCCTTCATCCGGTCGCGAGGCCCCACCACGACCCCACCGACCAGATCGCAGTGCCCCCCGAGATACTTGGTCGCGGAGTGGATCACGAAGTCGAACCCGTAGCCGATCGGCCGCTGGTTGATGGGAGAGGCGAACGTGTTGTCGATGGCGCACGGGATCCGGTTCTTGCGCGCGACTTCGGCCACGGCGCGAAGGTCCACCACCGTGAGTTTCGGGTTGGTCGGGGTCTCGGTATAGATGAGCTTCGTCATCGGCCCGACCGCCGCTTCCAGCGCCTTGGCGTCGGTGGGCGGAACGAACGTCGTCGAAATACCCCACCGCGGGAGCATCCGCTCGAGGAACTCGAACGTTCCGCCGTAGAGCTCGCGCGTCGCGACCACGTTGTCCCCGTGCCGG
>JBGPHU010000014.1:0-27073 GCA_041484545.1 Candidatus Eiseniibacteriota bacterium
GTCGGGGCGCCCGCGGTCCTCGAGCAGCACGGCGAGATTGAAGTGCGCGGTCGCGTCATCGGGGTCGCACTGCGCGGCTCGCTGGTATTCCGCCTCGGCCTTTCCCAGCTCGCCCGCCTCGTGATAGAGCCTGCCCAGGTTCAGGTGCGCGTCGGCGAGACGGGGGTCCGCGGCGATGGACTGCATGTAGGCCTGGCGCGCTTCCAGGGGAGAGGTCTCTTCCAGCTCGCTCGCCAGCTCGAACCATTGCTCGGCCGAAGGCGCGGAGGTCTCAGCGGTGGCCGAAGGCGCGGAGGCTTCCTCGACCGCGGGCGGTGGCGAGATGTCCACGACCGGCCTGGATGCGGGGCGCGAGCCGATCACCTTCAGTGCTGTGGGAATCTCGGCGCGTCCGGCGATCTCCCCCGCGTTGAAATCGAGCAGGAACTGACCGGAGTCGGGCTGCCAGGAGGCGTTCTCGTTCCACGCGACCGCGCGCGCGCCGTCGGCCAAAATCCTCACGCTCGTCAGGGGAAGATCGGCGGCGAGCTGGCGGCGCAGCGAGGACCAAACGCGCCGGACGCGCCGCGCGGGAATCCCCGCCTCGAGCAGTCCACGGGTCGTTCGGAGGAGCAGGAGCTGCTGGAAGGTGAATTCGGAGCCCCCGCCGGGGACCGGCTCCGCGAGGAGCCCGCCGAGGCGCGCCCAGTTCCGCACGCTGGCCTCGGTGGTCTGAAGAATTCGCGCGGCGTCGCTCGTGGAAAAATGCTTCGTCGCGTCCATGCCCACAGCGTCCATACCCACCCACTCCCGCGCTATCGCGACGCTCTCTTCTTCTCCTTCGCCGGCTGTGCCGCGCGACTCGCTTTGGCCGCGGGCTTCTTCGCGGCGGTCCGGCCGTCCTTGGCGCGGCTTTCCAGGCTCTGCTTCAGGGCGTCCATGAGATCGATGACCTGCGTCCGCTGGACCTGTTCGCCGATGGAGGTGATCTCTTTGCCTTCGATCTTCGCTTCCACCACCGAGAGCAGCCGCTCGCGATACTCGTCGTGGTACTGCTCGGGCTTGAACTCCTTGCTCGAAAGCTCCTCGATCAGGCGCTGGGCCAGGTCCAGCTCTCCCGGCTTGATCGTGGCGTCGGCGCCCTTGTCGATCTCGCCGAAATCCCGGACCTCATCGGTGAAATACATCGTGTGGAGCATGAGGCCGTCCTGGCTGGCGCGGATCAGGACCAGGTTCTCCTTGCCGCGCATGACGTACTTCGCGAGCGCGACGCGGTCCGACTTGGCCATGGCGTCGCAGAGCAGCCGGTACGCCTTGTCGCCGCCCTTGTCGGGGCCGAGATAGTAGGTCTTCTCGAAGTAGATGGGATCCACCTGATCGAGCGGCACGAACTCCGCGATGTCGATCATCCGCGAGGCCTCGGTCTCGAGCTTCTTCAACTCCTCCTCGGTGAAGCGCACGTACTGTTCCTTGGCGAACTCGTATCCCTTGACGAGGGAGGCGCGCTCCAGCACTTCGTTGCAGGCGGGGCAGATTTGCTGCTGCTTGATGCGGCCGCCGCATTTGTCGTGGAGCAGGTTGAAGGACAGGCCCGCCGAGGAGGCGGCCGTGTACATCTTGACCGGTATCGAGACCAGGCCGAACGAGAGGGTGCCTGATCCGATCGAATGTGGGGGCATCTTCGCTTCCTCCATGGAGACTGCCGCGAGGCTAACACCATGCTTTGCTATACTTCAACCCCGAGTCGATTTATCGGACCGTTTGGGCCCCGGCTTTAGCGCCACAGGGCCTGTCCCGAGACCAACATAGCCGTGAGCGCCACCCGAAAACCCAAGCTGGAGCATTACCGCCGCAAGAGGGATCCCGCCCGCACTCCGGAACCGTTTGGGAGCGCGGCGCCGCCCGCCGACCGTCCCGTGCCCGGAGCGCCACCCCGGTTCGTGGTCCAGAAGCACTGGGCGCGCAACATGCACTACGACCTTCGCCTCGAGCTGGACGGCACGCTCAAGAGCTGGGCGGTCCCCAAGGGGCCCTCCACGCGGGTCGAGGAGAAGCGGCTGGCGATCCACGTGGAGGATCATCCGCTCGAATATGGCGGCTTCGAGGGCGTGATCCCTCCGGGCAACTACGGGGCCGGATCGGTGATCGTGTGGGACAGGGGCTGGTTCCGGTCGTTCAAGCCGGAGGATCCGCTCGAGCAGTACGAGCGGGGCAAGCTGGAGCTGGAGCTGTTCGGGTTCAAGCTGCGCGGACGGTGGACGCTCGTCCGCATGGGGAAGAAGGAGAAGGAGTGGCTCCTCCTCAAGAAGGCGGACGGAGCCGCGACCCTGGTCGAGGCGATCGACCGGTATCCGGAGTCGGTCGTCACGGGGCTCACGGTCGAGGAGATGCGGGACGTGCCGGGCACGCTCGCGGCGCTGCGCGAGCGGATCGTGTCGTTGAAGGCGCCCAAGGGGAGTTTGTCCTCGCGCGACATTCCGCTCACGCTCGCCACTCTGGCCGAACGTCCGCCGTCGGGCCCGGAGTGGTGCTTCGAGATCAAATACGACGGCGTGCGGGTGATCGCCGTCCGCGACGGCGAAGAGGTTCGGCTCGTCGGACGGAGCGGCGAGGAGATCACGAAGCGCTATCCCGAGATCGCAGCCGCCCTGCGAGCGCTTCCAACGCGGCGGTTCGCGCTCGACGGCGAGATCATCGCCGAGGACGAGGGCGGGCGTCCCAGCTTCCAGAGGCTCCAGGCGCGAATGGGGCTCAAGCGTCCTCGCGACGTGGAGGTCATGATGGCGCGCGTGCCGGTGCGCGGGGTCTTCTTCGACTGCCTTGGACTCGAGGGCCACGACCTCCGAACGCTGCCGCTGGTCGATCGCAAGGAGCTTCTCGCCCGCGTCGTGCCCCCGCTCGGGACCGTGCAGCGCTGCGACCACGTGCTCGAGCACGGCGAGGCCTTCTTCGAGGCCGCGTCGGAGATGGGGCTCGAGGGAATCGTGGCGAAGCGGCTCAAGAGCCGTTACACGGGCCGCCGCTCACCGGACTGGATCAAGGTGAAGTGCGATCGCCGGCAGGAATTCGTGATCGGCGGCTACACCGAGCCGCAGGGCTCCCGCGCCCGATTCGGCGCGCTCCACGTCGGGCTCTACGAGGGCGCGAAGCTCGTCTACGTGGCCAAGGTCGGCACCGGTTTCGATACGAAGACCCTCGACACCATCGCGCGCGCGCTCGAGCCGCACGCGCGCACGGAATCTCCGTTCGACGTCGGAAGTCCTGCCGGTCGTGGAAACCACTGGGTAGAGCCTCGTCTTGTCTGCGAGGTTCGCTTCACGGAGTGGACCCGCGTGGGGGGATTGAGGCACCCTACGTTCCTCGGTATGCGCACCGACAAGCGCCCCCAGGATTGCCGTCGCGAGGAGCCGGTATCGATCGTGGGGAGCGGGGAAGAGGCCGCCGCTCCGGCCGCCGCTCCGGCCGACGCGCCCGCCAAGGCTCCCCTCTCCTCCGCGCGGCCCAACGTTCGCCTGACGAACGTGAAAAAGATCTTCTGGCCCGAGGGCTACACGAAGGGCGATCTGATCCGGTACTACGAGTCGGTGGCGCCCCTGCTCCTGCCTTATCTCCGCGATCGTCCCGTGGTGCTCACGCGCTACCCGGACGGAATCACCGGAAAATCCTTCTTCCAGAAAGACGCGCCCGTGTACGTGCCCGACTGGCTCAGGACCGAGACCGTGCACTCGGGCGAAGGCGAGCGAGACATTCGCTACTTCGTGATCGAGGATCGGGAATCGCTCCGCTACGTCGCCAATCTGGGCACCATCCCGATCCACGTCTGGAGCGCGCGCGTCAGCACGCTCGAGCACCCCGATTGGCTCGTCCTGGACCTGGACCCCAAGGAGGCGCCCTTCACGCATGTCGTGCAGGTGGCGCGCGCCCTGAAGACCATCCTCGACGAGCTTGCGCTGCCCGCAACCATCAAGACCTCGGGAGCGACCGGATTGCATGTCCTGATCCCGATGGGGCGGAAGTACAACCACGAGGAGACCCGCACGTTCGCCCGCCTGCTCGCGATGCTGACGGTCGACTCGGCGCCCGAGATCTCGACCGTGACCCGCTCGATCAAGGGGCGCGGCGGAAAAGTCTACGTGGACTTCGGGCAGAACGGCCGTGGGAACACAATCGTCAGTCCCTACTCGGTGCGTCCTCTGCCCGGGGCGCCGGCTTCGTGTCCGCTGCGCTGGGACGAGGTGACGGCGCGGCTCAATCCGGCGAAGTTCACGATCCAGACGATCCCGAAACGGTTCGAGAGCATGCCCGACCCGATGACGGACGTGCTCGGGGCGGGCGTGGACATGGGCTCGGCGATCACGGCCATCGAGCGTCGCCTGAATCCCGGCCCCGGCGGGAAAGGCGGCAGGCGGTGACGGCCGTGGTCGCGACGGAACTCAAATTCCAGGCGAGCCGCTCCGCGGGCGAAGTCTCGGCGCTCCTGGTGCGCCCGGAGGGCGCGCGCTGGTTGATGGTGGTGGGTCATGGGGCCGGCGCGGGGATGCGGCACCACTTCATGGAGGACGCCGCGGCCGCGCTCGTCGCCCGGGGGATCGCGACGCTTCGCTACCAGTTTCCCTATGTGGAGAGGGGCCTGTCGCGTCCGGACCCGCAGCCGGTTCTCCTCGCCACCGTCCGGTCGGCGGTGGCGGCGGGGCGCGCCGCCGCGAGCGATCTGCCTCTTCTCGCGGGCGGAAAGTCCATGGGCGGGCGCATGACCTCGCTCGCCTCTTCGAAGGAGGCGCTGGATGGGGTGCGAGGGCTCGTGTTCTTCGGGTTTCCCCTTCATCCGGCGGGCGCGCCCGCCGTCGAGCGGGGCGAGCATCTCGCGGCGGTCACGGCCCCGATGCTGTTCCTCCAGGGCACCCGGGATAAACTTGCGGACCTCGGCCTGCTCCGGCCCGTGGTCGAGCGGTTGGGGTCCAGGGCGACGCTCCACGTGCTGGAGGGAGCCGACCACTCGTTCAATGTGCTCAAGCGCTCGGGGCGGACTTCCGCGGACGTGCTCGAGGATCTGGCCAGGACGGTCGCGGCATGGGCGGAGCAGGTAACGAACCAGTGAGAGGAGCGCGCATGCGGATTCGGGCCGGCACCAGCGGATGGTCGTACAAAGAGTGGAAGGGGTACTTCTATCCCGAGAAGCTCGCGGCGAAAGACATGCTGCGCTACTACAGCGAGCGCTTCGCGAGCGTCGAGGTGAACAACACGTTCTACCGGATGCCCAACGCGGCGACGCTGGAGGGCTGGGCGTCGCAGACGCCCGAGGACTTCATCTTCGTGCTCAAAGCTTCGAAGCGGATCACCCACGACAAGCGGCTCAAGGAGGTCGAGGATTCCGTGCGGTACCTTCTCCCGACGGCCGCGGCGCTCGGAACCAAGCTTGGGCCGTTCCTGGTCCAGCTTCCGCCGAACATGAAGAAAGACGTTCCGAGGCTCCGCGACTTCCTCGCCATCTTTCCCGCGCGCGCGGCCTTCGAGTTCCGGCACACTTCGTGGTTCGACGAAGAGGTCTACAGCGCCCTGCGCGAACGGAACGCCGCGTGGTGCATCGCCGACACGGGGGAAGAAGGGGATCCTCCGTTCGTCTCGACCGCCGACTGGGGCTATCTGCGTCTGCGGCGCGTGCTGTACGAAGAGGGGGACCTCAGGGACTGGGCGGAGCGGATTCGCGGGCAGAGCTGGAGCGAGGTCTACGCTTTCTTCAAGCACGAGGAGGCTGGGACCGGTCCCAAGCTCGCCGCGCGGTTCATGGAGATTTGCGGGGCGGCGCGGTAGAGCCGAGCCATTGGGCGACCGCCTGGATCTCCCTGGGCTCGAGTGCGTGGCCCCCCTCCGTCCACCGCAGGGAAACCGACGCGCCGGCCAGCGTTAGCCGGTCCCGCAGCGCCTCGACGCGCTCGACCGATGCGTACGGATCGTTGCGGCCGGCGGCAATCAGCGCCTGTTTCCCTGTGAGATCGGGGGCGCGAGGCGGCTCGAGTGGGAGAATGGCCCGGAGCAGCGCGGCGCCGGCAAGAAGCCCCGGATCCAGCAGAAGCAGCGCCGCCGCCATGTTTGCCCCGTTGGAATAGCCCAGGGCGCGCACGCGCGCGAGATCGAAGCCGTAGCGTTTTCCCGCTGCCCGCACGAACTCGCCCAGCTCGTCGGCGCGCCGGGTCAGATCGGCCTCGTCGAAGACGCCGATATCGAGCCGGCGGAAGAACCGCGGCATTCCGTTTTCCAGCGCCTGCCCGCGAGGCGAGAGCAAGTTGTCCCGCGGCGCCGCGAGCTGTCCCAGGGAGATGAGATCGTTTTCGTCCCCTCCGGTGCCGTGCAGCAAGAGGAGCGTGTCTCCGCTCGCGCCGGCCTCGAAGCGGTGGGTGAACGCAAGGTCCCCAGCACCCGCGCGCCGTGCCGAGGAATCGGCGTTCACGAGCCTCCCGCGATCGGCGCGGGACGGGGTTCCGTGAGCGGGGGAAGGGCGGCTTCGATGGCTCGGCGCCGCGGCTCGAGCCAGGGCGGCAACACCAGCGATTCGCCCAGGTGCGCCGGGTCTTCGTCCACGGCGAAGCCCGGTCCGTCGGTCGCGAGCTCGAACAACACGCCGCCCGGCTCGGTGAAGTAGACCGACTTGAACCAGAACCGGTCGATGACCGGCGTGGGACGCCGCGCCGCGGCCAGGACCCGCTCTCGAATCACCGCCTGGTGGGCCTCGTCGTCCACGCGCCACGCGAGGTGATGGATCGAGCCGACCCCCCAGAACCCGCGCGGCGAGTCGGGCGCCGCCGCGAGATCGACGAAGGCTCCGGAGCCGCCGTCCGCGAGGGCATAGCGGTGCCATTCACCCTCGGTTCCGGCGTGGCGGAACCCCATGATTTCAGTCAGGAACGCCGCCGTGGTCGCGAGCTTCTGCTCGCGCAGCCGGGCGCCGTGGAGCCCGCGGATCTGGCGCTCGCCGGGAACGGGGCTCGACTCGGAGGGCGTGAACGACCGGCCCGCCGCCGCCGGTGTCTCGACGAGAGCGACGTCGAGCCCGTGCGGATCCCGGAGCCGGAGCGCTTTCTCGCCGAACCTCGTCTCCGCGGCGCCGACCGGAACTCCAAAGCGCGCGAGCCGGGGTCCCCACCACGCGAGGCTGCCCGCCGGGATCGCCAGCGCGACCTCGTTCGCGAGCCCGTGGCCCGGCTTCGCCGGGGCCGCTTCGGCCCAGGGGAAGAACGTGAGGTCCGTGCCGGGGTGCCCTTCGGCGTCGGCGTAGAAAAGGTGATAGGTGCCGGGGTCGTCCTGGTTGACGCTCTTCTTCACGAGCGTCATCCCGAGGACTCCGGCGTAGAAGTCGAGATTCTCCTGCGCGGGACCCGCGATGGCGGTGACGTGGTGAAGCCCGGTTACGTTCTTCATATCCACTTACGATGCCGGAGCGGGAGATCTGATTCAAGGGCCGGATCGTGCGGCCGGCGCAGCGTGCTATGCTCCGCGTCATGCCTGCATTCGTGGAGACGGAGGCCTGGCCGGCCCTGCCGCTCGAGAAGTGGAACGAAACGCGCGCCACCCTCCATATGTGGACGCAGGTGGTGGGAAAAGTCTGCCTCGCCCTCACGCCGCTCACGAATCACTTCTGGAATATCGGCTTCCACGTCACCCCGCGCGGCCTGACCACGCTGCCGATGAATGCCGCCGGCAGGACCTTCACGATCTCGTTCGACTTCGTGGCGCACCAGCTCGTATTTCAGTGCTCGGACGGCGGGACGAAGATGAATCCACTCCGCCCCCAGACGGTCGCCGATTTCTATCGCGAGACCATGGCGACGCTTCGGGATATCGGCGTTCAGATCCACATCTGGCCCATGCCCGTCGAGATCCCGGACCCTATCCGTTTCGACGCCGATTTGGTCCATCGCTCGTACGATCCCGTTTTCGCGAACGCCTTCTGGCGGGCCCTGCTCGCGATGAAGCCCGTCTTCGAGAGCTTCCGGTGCGGCTTCGTCGGAAAGTGCAGCCCCGTACACTTCTTCTGGGGGAGCTTCGATCTCGCCGTGACCCGCTTCTCCGGGCGTCGTGCGCCCGAGAGGCTTGATGCCGACCCGGTCACACGCGAGGCGTATTCGCACGAAGTGATCAGTCATGGCTTCTGGCCCGGGAGCGGCCCGGGAACCGACGCCGCGTTCTACGCGTACTCCGCGCCCGAGCCGCCCGGTTTCAAGGAAGCGCCGGTGTCGCCGGCCGCCGCTTTCTACAGCAAGGAGTTCTCCGAATTCATCCTTCCCTACGAGGCCGTGCGGACGTCGAAGACTCCGGCCGACGATCTGACGGCATTCCTGAACGCCACGTACGATGCCGGCGCAACGCTCGCGCGGTGGGACCGGGCGGAGCTGGAACGGAGGTAGCGGATGGAAGGGCAGATCTGCGCCCATCTGAAGCAAATCAAGGACATCAAGCGGCCGAAGAAGCGCGAATGCGAAGAGTGCGTCCGGATCGGCTCGGATTGGATGCATCTCCGCACGTGCCAAACGTGCAATGCGACGCTCTGCTGCGACTCCTCGCCGAACAAGCACGCGAGCAAGCATGCCCGCGCCAGCGCCCATCCCGTCGTCGCCTCCGCGGAGCCGGGCGAGAAGTGGCTCTACTGCTATCCCGATGACGCGTCCACGGAATACTAGAGGCGAAGGATTGGCCACGGCCAACGTCGCGGGCTCGATCGCGCCCCTCCTGGATCGCCTCCGCGCGCTCGAGCCGCTCACGCGGGCGCTTTCGCCCTCCGCCGCCGAGCGGGCGAAACTGACGAGCGCCGTCCTTTCCCACGCGGAGTCGATTCTGGAGTGGCTCGACACCGCCCCGGGGTCTTCTCCCGACTCGGGGTCGAGGGCCGCGATTGCCGGCGCGCCGATCGGGCGTGACCCGATCGGGATGGAACGCGCCCTCGCCCTGCTTTCCGAGCACGTGCACAGGAACGGACAGAACACGACCGCCTCGGGCTTCTTCGCGTACATCCCTGTGGGGAGCGCCTATCACGCCGTGCTGGGCGAGTATCTCGCGGCCATGTCCAACCGCTTCTCCGGCAACTTCCTCGCGGGTCCTGGAGCGGTCCACATCGAAAACCAGGTGTGGCGCTGGCTCGCGTCCGTCGTCGGCTATCCCGGCACTGCGGCCGGGAATTTCACATCGGGCGGCAGCATGGCGAACCTCAGCGCGATCGTGGTCGCGCGGGAGGCCGCCGGGCTCAAGGCGCGCGACTTCGAGCGGACCGTCGTCTATCTGACCGAGCAAGCCCACCACTGCACGACCAAGGGGCTCCGCGTCGCCGGCCTCGGGGAGTGCATCGTCCGCAGAATCCCGATCGACGATCGGTTCCGCATGATTCCCTCGCGATTGGACGCCGCGATGGCCGAGGACGCCCGGGCCGGCCGGAAACCCTGGCTCGTCATCGGGACGGCGGGAACGACGGACACGGGGGCCGTCGATCCGCTGGGCGAGATCGCGGACGTCGCGGCGCGTCACGGCGCCTGGTTCCACTGCGACGCGGCGTATGGCGGGCCGTTCGCCCTCTGCGCGGAGGGAAAGACAATCCTTCGCGGCATTGAGCGCTCCGATTCGGTCGCCCTCGATCCCCACAAAGGTTTGTTTGTTCCGTTCGGCATGGGCGTGGCGCTGGTCAGGAACGCGGACGCGATGCGGCGAGCGTACTCCTTCACCGCGACGTACATTGCGCGCGCGGGAGATACCCTCGAGGAGCCGTCGCCGATGGACCTCTCGCCCGAGCTGTCCCGGCCGTTCCGGGCGCTTCGGCTGTGGCTCCCGCTCCAGATACTGGGCACGGCGCCCTACGAGGCGGCTCTGGAGGAAAAGCTACTCCTCGCGCGGTACGCGCACGCGCGGCTTCGCGAGGTCGAACGTGTGGAGGTCGGTCCTGAGCCGGATCTGTCGATCGTCGTCTTTCGGGCGCTGCCGCATCGCGGCGACGCGGACGATTTCAACATCCGGCTGGAACGCGCAATCCAGGAAGACGGGCGCGTCTCCCTGTCCTCCACCACGCTGAGCGGCTCGCGCTACCTGCGCCTTGCCGTCTTATCTCCGCGCTCGCATCGGGACGACATCGATCTCGCGATCCGGGTGATCCGCGAGAAGATGGAGGCTCTCGCCGCGGTTTCCTAGAGTCAGGCGGCCGCGTCCACGGCGTCGTCGTCGACTGCGGATCCCTCAAAGGGCACTTCGAGAATCATCCGGGTGCCGCTCGGAGATCCCTGTTCGGCCCAGATCCGGCCTCCGTGCGACTGGGCGATCTCCCGGCACAGGGGGAGGCCCAAGCCGGTGCCGCCGGTTCCAGTCGAATTATTGCTCGCCTGGGAGAACCGATCGAATACCGTCTCCAGCTCGTCGGCCGGTATCCCTTTTCCCGAGTCCTCGACGACCACGCGTGCCTTTTCCCCGGCGCGCGCCACTCGAACGACGACCGTTCCTCCCGCCGGGGTGAACTTCCCGGCGTTCGACAGAAGATTTCGGAACACCTGGCGCAGCCTGTTCCGATCCCCCCTGACGGACGGAAGCCCGGGCTCGCACTGGAGGTCCAGCGCGAGTTGTCGCTCCTCGTAAAGGGTCGCGAACTCGTCGACAGCCTGTTGGGCCACTTCGTCGAGGGCCAGTCCCGCGAACGTGAGCTTCATTCGCCCCGAATCGAACTTCGCCAGATCGAGCAGGTCGTCGAGAAGGGCGAGAAGGGTCGAGCCGCACGCCGCGATCTGCTTGAAGTAGTCGAGCAGGTCCTCCCGCGGTCCGGCAGCGGCATCGTCCACACCGAATCGCGAGTAGCTGAGAATTCCGTGCATCGGGGTTCGCAGCTCATGCGAGATGTTCGCGAGGAATTGCTGCTTGGCTCGCGCGGCGACCTCGGTCGCCTCGCGGGCCTCGATGAGGTGGCCGCGTTGTGCGAAGAAGTCCCGCACGAGTCGCGCGAGGCGGCCGAATTCGTCGTCCCGGGCCATGGAGTGATAGAGGAGGGAGGGGTTCTCGGTGCGGAGTGAAGCGGTTATCAGCGCGAGGGGCTGTGCCACCCAGCGGGTGAGCGCCAGCGAGACCCAGACGAACAGGACCAGCGCGCCGGCCATCATGAGGAGCATGACCTCGCGGAGCGCGGCATGCACGCGCGGAGCGGCCGGATACGTCGTCGCGTAGTTGAGCACGGCGACCTGAGATCCGCGGATGTCGCTGAACGGCAGGTCGATCCGGATCTCGCCGGTTTCGCTCGAAGCGGTCGAGCCGGTGGTCCCTGCCGGGTCCGCGGTCAGCGCCACCTCTCCGTCCAGCAAGGCCGACAGCTCCGCGATTCTGGCGGGCGTCCAGAGGCGACCGATCATGTAGTAGCCCGCGGGCGGGGTCTTGCGGGCGAAATCGGACGACGGCTGGATGGGCGACGTCCAGAGCTCGAGCATGCCCCTGGGGGTCGAGGCGAAGAAGTGTCGTATGGGCGTTTGGGTCAGGGCGATCACGAGCGCAGGTTCCGACACGGGAATCGCCGCGATCGCCGAGTCTCCCTTCGGGTCTGCGGTGAAGATCAGATGGAAGTGGTCGTCCAGCACCCACGCGACGTCGATGGAAAACGTGCCGATGCTCTCGGTGAGGTAGAGTTTTCCCCAGCGAGGATCGGGTTTTCGCACGAACACGATGAAGTCATCCCAGCGCGAATAATCGTCCGCGTGAATGCCCGCGCCGCTCGCCCTCAGATCGAGAATGCGGTGGAGGACGCGGGTAGTCTCCGTGACGTGCTCGCGGACCAGGATATCCAGCTGGGAGCTGAGGCCGCGCTGTACGAAGAAGAACGCGATCGTGGCGGCGGATACGGTGATTGCGAGGAGCAGCGTCATACGCCCGAGGACACTCATGGGCCGGCGCCCCCGCGAGGGCCCGGCTTCGGTCGCTCGCGTTACCGTGGATGCGGGCTGTGTTCTCATGGCCGGACCGCGGCCGGCACCGGGACCGAGGGTAGCTCCATCTCGAAGATCGTTCCGTTCGGGCCACCGGAATGCATCAGCCTCAGCGTGCCGTGGTGCTGCTCGACGATCAGGCGGGCGGTCGCGAGGCTCAACCCATGGCCGCCCTGGTGGTGGTTCATGTCCGGGACGGCGAATTCCTCAAAGAGCCGCTGCAGGACTTCGGGGTCGATCCCCGGGCCGGAATCCGAAACGGTCAGAGCGGCCCGGGCGTCAGACGCCCTCGTGGACACTCGGACCGTACCTTCGCGGTCGCTGAAGCGGATGGCATTGTCGATGAGTGCGCCCACCACCCATCCCAGGTGCTCGGTGTCGCCTTCGATGAGGGTCTCACCGTCGCCTTCCACCGTCAGGTGGACGCCGGCATTTCCGCTCCGGTCGCCCGCCCGGGCCACAGCATCGCGCGCGATCGCGCCTAAGTCCGCAGGCACCTTCCGGAAGGGGATCGAACGGAGCTTGAGCTGGCTCAGGAACGTGACCTTGTCCACGAGGTCGCCGAGCCGGCGGGCTCCCGCCTCCGCGACACCGAGGAGCTCGCGCTGACGGGCCGTAAGATCCCCGCTGTCGATCAGCAGCGAGACCGGCCCCAGGATGAGCGTGAGAGGCGTGCGCGTCTCATGGCTGAGCAGGGTGAGCAGGTTGGATTTCAGGTTGTTCACTTCCTCGACGGACCTGAGCCGGACATACACGCGGACCTTCGCCAAGAGCTCGTCCGGGTCGAAGGGTTTCACGACATAATCGTCCGCGCCCGCGCCGTAACCCTCCAGGCGGTCCTCCGCCGACCCCTTTGCCGACACCATGAGGATCTTGCTGGACGAGAGCTCGGGACGAGCCCTCATGCGCCGGCAGGTCTCGTATCCGTCCATGCCCGGCATCATGACGTCGAGAAGAATGACGTCCGGGATGTTCCGGCGCGTCTCCTCGAGGGCCTCCTCGCCGGACGCCACCCCCGTTAGTTGGAATTCCTCACCGAGAGTCTTGCGGAGGATGCTGAGATTTCGCGGATTATCGTCCACTCCGAGCACGCGGGGCTTCGACAACACCGATCCCTCCACTGAGGCGGGAGACCGGCGTGCAGGCGTGGGGCGTCCGCAGGTCGGGTATCCCGTCAGGGAAGTATCGGCCGCTTTGCCGCGACGTAGAGGATTCCCTGGAGATCTTCCCGGGAGTGGTCGAGATCAACCATGCGGATGGCGCCGAGGTCCAGCGCTACTGTCCCCCCTGGCGCGACAACCCCTCGATCGCCTTCCACTGCGCGTCGGTTACCGGCATGACCGACAGGCGCGAGATCCGGGTGAGCGCGAAGTCGGCGAATCGCCCGTCGGCTTTGATCTCCGCCAGCGTCACCGGCCGCTTGAGTTCCCTCACGGGCTCGACGTCCACGGCGTAGAGCTTCCCCGACCGGTCCGCCGGATCGGGATAGGCGTCGACGGACGCCTTCATGACGCCCACCACCGACTTCTCGTCCCCCGTGTGGTAATAGAAGACGAGGTCGCCCTTTCGCACCGAGCGCAGATGCTTCTGCGCGAGTGGGTTCTTCACGCCCGACCACGAGGTCTTCTTGTCCTTCACGAGGCTCTCGTAGCTGTAATGGGTCGGCTCCTCTTTGAACAGCCAGTTCATCGCGGCTCCTCGTCAGCGGGGGGTTTGTTTCCAGATCCCGAGCACGCGTCCCTCGGGGTCGGCGAAGAGCGAGTCTACACCGGGAGAACGAGGTTCCGCACCGTCCCGGCCTGGCAGGGGAGCGGGCCGGGTAGGAGCACATTCGCCCTCTGGACCCTTGTGACCCGATTGCTCGAAGCGTAGCCTTCCAGGTGCCAAGGATTCGTACTCGGCAAGCATTGGAGGAAGAGCTTATGCCCCGCCAACCCGTTCCGATCCGGCTTCCCTTCGTTTTGACCCTTCTCTTCACCTTGACCCTCATCTGCCTTGCCGGCTGCGCCGATCGCAGGTCCGTAGTCGCGCCGCAAGGGGCGCGGACGGCCGCCTCGTTCCAAGTCACGGAAGGGCAGCCCCAGACTGCCGCGGAGGGCGGCACCCGATGGGGGCAGTACCGCCGCATCTGGCCCCACGAGGATGGCCGCGGCTGGGCCTACCGCCTGACCAGCCGGAGCTGGGACCAGCCGGGCCCGGTCGTCTACCCGACGCCTGGGGATGCGCCGGCGCTCACGATGGATGACGCGATCCGCCTTCTCGAGACAGAGCCTACGGGCTCAAACCCCGAGACGAGTACCGGATCGTATCGACTGCAATTCAACGGACTCATCACCACGCTGTCAGGCGTGACGCGGCAACATCTGCAAGAGACGCTGCAGCCGGACGCATCCGCCATGGTCTCCTCCGCGGCGGCTCATCCCGGCCCCGCGTTTCTGGAGCTTCTGCGCCGCGCCCGCCCCGATCTCGCGGGGAAGAGGGGCCTTCAGGCCGCGACCATCGCGAGCCAGCCCGCTGTGACCCTCTTTCGTCCGACACTCCTTCATGGATACGCATGGGAGCAGACGGACCAGTGGATCGGAACCTACGGGGACCTGAATCAGCAAATTGCCTGGATGTTCCTCACGCCGGATCTGAGGCCCGGCAATGGATTCTTGCTGCAACTTGTTCCGGATCTCGCCGATGACGTTTTCCTCCACGCGCGGATCCTTGGCTGGAAGGACGTGCAGACGGAAGCCGGGACGTTCCACCACGCGCTGGAGGTTGCTTACCTGGTCGATTTCGGGATCAGCCAAGCAACCGATGTGGACGGAAATCCGGTGGGCTACTTTAGGTCCTATCTGTACGGAACGATCGACTACGCCGCCGGGGTGGGCCCTGTTCGGAGCTACGAACGGCTGCAGCTTACGCTTGACCCCCTGAACCGGGGAAACAGCGACGTGACTGCGAGCCTTACCGGAACCGTGGCGAACGTTCCATGAGGACCGTCGCACACGCCGGATAGCCGGCCGTGTCCCTTGAGGGTATGGCTTGCGGCGTGCTCGTGCCTCCTCCTGGGGACGGCCCCCAACGGCCCTGCGAACGGTGCCACGCCGCCCGTTCTGGAACAGGTGGCGGATATCCCCCTCCCAGGCTCTCCTTCGCGGTTCGATTACCAAACCGTCGACACGACGTCCAGCCGGCTTTTTCTCTCGCACATGAACGGCGGCCAGCTGGTCGTCTTCGACCTCAGGCGCCGCCGGGTGGAGGCGACGATCGACGGGCTTCCCCGGGTGACGGGCGTCTGCGCCGTCTCCGCTCTCTCGAGGGTGTACGCCTCGGTGGCGGGAAGCCGCCATGTGGCGGTGATCGATGCGCGGAGTCTCCGCGTCGTGGCCCGCGTCGGGGAGATCGGGTTCCCGGACGGGATCGCGTACGCGCCGGGGGTGAAGAAGATCTACGTGTCCGATGAGTCCGGCGGTGGGGAGCGGGTGATCGACTGCGTATCGAATCGCGTCGTGGCAACCATCCCGGTCGGTGGGGAAGCGGGCAATACGATCTACGATGGGGGCTCGGAGCGCATTCTCGTTGCCGTGCAGACACGGAACGAGCTCGTCGAAATCGACCCGCATTCAGACCGGGTGGTCGCGCGTCACCTATTGAAGGGCGCCGCGCATCCACACGGAATGAGCATCGACGTGGCCCACCGCCTGCTGTTCGTGGCCAACGAGGGGAACGCGAGACTCCTGACGGTCGATCTCCGCACCATGAAGGTGATCAGCTCGCATCGCGTCGGCGAGGAGCCCGACGTGCTGGCCTTCGACGCGGCCCTGGGGAGGCTGTACGTCGCCTCCGAGTCGGGCGTCGTCGCGGTCTTCACCGAAAGGAACGGCCGACTGGTCCACGACGGGGACGTGACGATGCCCCACGCGCACACCGTGTCGGTCGATCCTTGGACCCACCGGGTGTACTTCCCTCTCCAAGACATCGGAGGCCGGCCGGTCCTCCGAATCATGGCCCCCCGGCGGTCGTGAGACCGCCCGCCGGGTACCAGCGCGCGTCCGTTTGGGATAGACTGCGTCCATGAAACTCGCGCCGGGCACCCGCATCGGGAACTACGAGATCGTCATCCCCCAAGGCGCCGGCGGCATGGGCGAGGTCTACCGAGCGCGCGACACGCGGCTCGACCGGACGGTGGCCATCAAGTCGCTGCCTCCCGCGGTCGCCACCGATCCGGGGCGCCTCGCGCGCTTCGAACGCGAGGCGAAGCTGCTCGCCTCACTGAACCATCCGAACATCGCCGCCATCTACGGGCTCGAGGACGTAGCCGGGTCGCCCTATCTCGTGCTCGAGTTCGTCGAGGGGGAAACCCTTGCGCAGCGTCTCGCCCGGGGACCGCTGACCGTGCGCGAGACGCTCGAGGTCGCCAGCCAGGTCGCCTCGGCCATCGAAGCCGCACACGCCCGGGGAATCGTCCATCGCGACCTCAAGCCCGGCAATGTCATGCTCAACGCGTCGGGAGTCGTGAAGGTCCTGGACTTCGGTCTCGCGAAGGGCGGCGCCGTGGAGGATGTCGCGGCGGGGGCCGGCGTCTCCACCGATCTCTCCTCGTCGCCCACCATGGCCATCTCGGCCACCGGCCAGGGGATCATCCTCGGGACCGCACCCTATATGAGCCCGGAGCAGGCGAGGGGCAAGGTTGTGGATCGCCGCACCGACGTCTGGGCGTTCGGCTGTCTCCTGTTCGAATGCCTCACCGGCCGCCAGACCTTCGAAGGGGAGACAGTGTCCGACGTGATCGCGCGCATTCTCGAGCGCGATCCGGACTGGAGCGCCGTTCCCGCCTCGGTCCCGGCGCGCCTGCGCGACCTGATGCAGCGCTGCCTCACCAAGGACGTTGCCGAGCGACCCCGCGACATCGGCGACTTGCGTCGCGAGCTGGGCGCCATCGCGCTCCAGATGTCGCCCGGGTCGGGCGGTCATTCGGCCGCAGCCGCGGCCGCCGAGCTGCCCTCCCTCGCCGTGCTCTACTTCGAAAACCTGTCCAGCGATTCCGAGAGCGAGTACTTCTGCGCGGGCATCACCGAAGACATTCTGACCGACCTCTCGAAGATCAAGGGCCTGCGCGTGGCCTCGAGGAACGCGGTCGCACGCTACCGGGGCGCTCCGGCCGACCTGCCCAAGGTGGCCGCCGACCTCGGCGTGAAGGCGGTGCTGGAGGGCAGCGTTCGGCGCGCCCGCGATCGCGTGCGCATCACGGCGCAGCTCATCAACGCCTCGGACGGATTCCACCTCTGGGCCGAGCGCTACGATCGAACGCTCGAGGACGTGTTCGCCGTGCAGGAGGAGATCGCGAAGTCCATCGCCGAGGCCCTGCGCGTCGCGCTGACGCCCGCCGAGTCGAAGAGTCTTGTCCAGAACCGGCCGGACGACGTGCGCGCGTACGATCTCTATCTGCGCGGCCGCCAGCGGTACGGCAGCTATACGGCCGAGTCGCTCCGGGAGGCGCTCGACCTGTTCCAGCAGGCCATCGCGATCGATTCCGAGTACGCGCTGGCCTGGGCGGGCGTCGCCGACTGCTACGGGCAGATGATCCAGCACGAGTCCGCGAAGGACACGAAGGAGGCCGCCCGGCTGGGGATCCAGGCAGCCCGGCGAGCCATCGCCCTCAATCCCCGTCTCGCCGAAGCCCACAAGGCGGAGGCGTTGGTCCTGAGGTTCACCGGGGACGTCGAAGGGGAGAAGAAGGCGCTCTTGCGGGCGCTCGAAGCGAATCCCCGCTTTACGCCCGCGATCATCAATCTCGCGGTCCATGCCTTCTGCAACGCCGACGTGGCCGGTTCGGAGCGTCTCTTCCGGCGGTGCCTCGAGATCGATCCGCAGGATGCCTTTGCGGCCACGTGGCTGGGGTTCGTCCAGAGGCTTACGAGCCGGGAGGACTTGGCGATCGCCACGACGCATCGCATGAGGCAGCTTTCGTCCGACGTCTTCTACATCACCGGAACCCACATCATGCGCGCCTGGATTCACGTGGGCCGGGGCGATCTCCGAGCGGCGGAGGAGGCGCTCCGCGAAGGCATTGCCGATGGAGCCGACCCGGCCAGCATGCGCAGTATCGAGGCCGCGATCGCGGTGCGCACAGGCCGCGAGGAAGAGGCAAGGCGCCTGGCGCACGAGGCGGAAAGAGCCCCCTTCCTCGTGCCCGGGAGCCTGGCGATGCTCGCCTCGGTTTGCGCCCGCCTCGGAGAGTTCGACCGCGCCGCTCGCTTTCTGGGCCGCAAGGTCACTCTCGAACTCAGACCGTTGGTGGCGCGGCTCGATCCCGAGCTGCATCCGCTCCTCGACCGCGAACCGTTTGCGCCGCGACGGGCGGCTGCCACGCTTGTATGGCCGCTCGAGGCCCCGATGATCGATGCCGCCCGCCACGCGCTGTTCCAGGAGGTGAGAATCGAGTCCGGGATTCCGCAGGGGAGCGGCGTGTCGCTCAAGTAGGGAGCCATTGACGCACCGCGGAGGCGCAGGCGATGCAAGGAATCAGCCCGTTCTTGTGGTTCGACGACAAGGCCGAAGAGGCCATGAAGTTCTACGTCTCCATTTTCAAGAACTCGAAGATCGTGAGCGTCACGCGCTATGGCGAGGCAGGGCCAGGGCCCAAGGGAAGTGTGATGTCCGTGGCATCCATCCTCCATGGACAGGAATTCCTCGCGTTGAACGGCGGCCCGCAGTTCTCGTTCACGCCGGCGATCTCGTTTTTCGTGAAATGTGACACGCAACAGGAAGTGGACGAGCTATGGGAGAAGCTCTCCCAGGGTGGAGAGACGAACCGGTGCGGCTGGCTCAGGGACAAGTACGGGCTGTCATGGCAAATCGTCCCCACGGTCCTCGGGAAGCTGCTGGGCGACAAAGACGCTGAAAAGGCGAAGCGAGTCATGAAAGCGATGCTTCAAATGGACAAGCTCGACATCGCAGGTCTGCAACGGGCGCACGACCAATGAGACGGCGCCCGATTGGGGCCCGGCGAAATAGCTCAGTGATGCGCGGCGCCTGAATCCGCGACCGCGGGCTTATGCGTCTCGGCGGCTACGGGCGCCGGCGCCATTGGCGGCATCGCGGGCGGCGCGGCGGGCGCGCGACAAGCACCTCGGTGCACATTCCGAATGCGCACACGACCTCCCGGTGCAGGACCTGCCATTCGGACCTCGTAAAGACCTCGAGTCGGATGGGACGGGAGCCACCCACGAGTCGGGGGCTCGCAGAGTGGATTGCCGACCACACGCTGTTCACAATGCGCGAAGGCAGTCTCTCGCCGAACGTCATGGTCGCAAGGCATAAGCGCCCATCCGGGACCAGCACACGTCCAGCTTCGCGCAGTACGGTCCGGATGTCGTCCTGGCCGAGAAGATCCAGCACATAGGTGGACAGGAATCGGTCGCATGAGCGGTCGTCGAGAGGCAGCCTCAGTGTGCCGTCCGTGAGATGAACGCGAGCCCGATCCATCCACGGTTCGAGCCGAGCCCGCGTCAAGTCCACCATGGCACGGCTGATGTCGAAGCCCTCGTAGGTTGCCCGTGCCGCGAGATGCCCTCGCAAGAGCCGCGCTCCCAGGCGGCCGGTGCCGCAACCGAACTCGACCACGGCGCGGGCTTGCTCGAAGTCGGCATGGGCGAGCAGCGCATCCATCGCCGGATCCTCGAACACACGTTGGAGGTCGAGCCCAGCGCCGAGCCAGTCGTAGAATTGTCTGGCTTCTTCATGGGAGAGAAGGCGTTCCTTGGCCATAGATGGCGGTGACGCCTCGGCCCGCAGTCCAAGGTCCTCGCCGCGTGATTCATTCCGAGCCACTAGGTAGTTTCTCCCATGTAACCATGCCGCGCTTTCGGAATCTCGCCATCTCTCTCAGGGGAAGTACGTAGAATTGACGCGCCGTGCGTCTGAAAGTTGCCCGCGGATGGACATCGCGCCCACTCGACGCTTGACGCGGTTCGCACCGTTAGCTAACGTAGCGTACATGAGCGCATCGTACCTCGGTCAGGAAATCCGGAAGCACCGGGTTCACTCACGAGGTCCGACCACCGCGCTGCTCACGAAAGAGAGAGCCCGATGAATATTCGTCCAAAGACACGCCTGCTGGTCCCGCTGCTGGCACTGAGCATGACCATCGCAACGGTCGCCTCGGTGAACGCGCAGGATCGTCAGTACCAGAGGTCGCGCGGGGCAGACGCGTCCCTCCAGATCACCTTTGGGTCCACCCCGCATTGGGTGGGCATTCCCGGCACGCGTATCAGGGAGATCCGCCAAGGGGATCGTACGGACTACGACATGTTCCGCTACGGTCGCACCTATTACGCGTACAACAGCGACAACGACCGGTGGTACACGTCCCGCGGCTGGCGCGGTGAATTTACCATGATCGACGATCGCTCCGTCCCGAGCGAATTGCGCCGGGTTCCGCGCAACCACTGGCGGAATTATCCATCGTCATGGGAGGCTCGCAACTCGGGCCGCAACTACCGGGATCGCAATTACCAGGGTTCGGGCGGCACGTCCGCGACGTTGCAGATAAACTTTGGACGCTCGCCGCATTGGATGGGCGTTAGCGGCACGCGAGTCGAGATGGTACCTGTGGCGGAGCGCCCGAACTACGACGTGTTCCGGTACGGCGGCAGCTACTACGTCTACAACAGCAACCGATGGTACTCGTCTCCCCGCGAGAGCGGTCGATTCACAATGATCGACGATCGCGCGGTGCCGACGGAATTGTCCAGGGTTCCTCGCGAGCAATGGCGCAATTATCCGGCGGCGTGGGACAATCACAACGACAATTACAACCAGAACGACAATAACAACGGACGGGGTCGTTCCAGAGACCGGAACAGAAATCGCGGCGGCAACTAAGCATTCGTCGCGACAGCATCACATCGCGGTTGGACACGAGCGGGCGCAGCGGTCGGGCGCCCGCTTTCTTGTGCCCGAGGATGGCGGCCGGGCAGGCTATACTCCGAACTGAATGCCACATGACCCAAAGCGTCGGACGAAGCGAGGTGGTCGGCGCGAGCCCGCGCCGCTTGCCGGCCGGCCCAGGGTTGCTACGGGCTGGACCGTCTTCTTCCCGGTCCTCGTCGCCGTCGTGCTCAACATCCCGAATCTGGGACTCGGGTACTTCTGGGATGACTTCTACTTCCTGACGTCCCAGGGACAGGGCGGCTTCCGAAACTACCTCCTTCCGGACGCGCGTACGCCCTTCTATCGGCCGATTCCGCAGGGCGCCTACTTCTCGCTTCTCCGTCTCGCGGATCCAAGCAGTGGGCTACTCGGTCACGTCCTGAACCTCGCCGTCCTCGCCGGGGTGGTTGCTCTTATTGTCTTGCTCGTTTCGCGCCTGAGGGGTCCGCGCGCCGGGTTCTTGTCCGGCCTTGTCTTCGCGAGCTTCGGCCATGTCGCGAGCCTTGTGGCATGGATCAGCTGCAGTCAGGACTTGTTCGCGATCGCCCTCGTGGTGGCAGCGTTCTACCTGCGACACAAAGGCAAGGACATACCGGCAATCGGTTGCGCGGCCGCCGCTGTGCTCTGCAAGGAGCCCGCGGTTGCTGCGTTTCCAGTGCTCGTGCTCTGGGACTGGATTGTGGGAAGGCCGGCCTCGCGCCCGCGACTTCAAATCATTGCGTATGGCTCCGTCTTCGCGCTTTGGGTCTTGATCCATCCTGGGATTCATCTTCTGGCGGGCCGCGGATTTCAGAGCGGGGCGACTTCCTATGTGGGCATCGAGCATCCGGAGCGCTGGGGCCGCTATCTGGGGCGTTACGTTCTTACCCTGCTCAATGTTCCGCCACCTGGGTTGGCGGTGACCTGGTGGAGTGATCGCGCTCGATACGGTTTCATGGCTCTCGGGGTGCTCGTCGTCGGGTTGTTGTACCTCGACCGACGTCTGAGACCCGATCGCTCCGGTAAACACGTCCCCCTCGCCCGGGTCGGATGGATCGCAGGTCTGTTCACCATCCCGACGCTCCTCATGCCCACGATTCTGATCCGCCATTGGGCGCCCTATTTCGCGTGCATCCCGGCTCTGGGAGTCGCGATCTTGCTTGGCCCTGTGTTGGCCAAGCTGGGCAGGCTCCCCGTTCTTGCAGCGCTCTCTGCCTTCTTGCTGCTCGGCGTCTGGAGTCGCGGAGTTCACGCACGACAGGAGCCGGTGTGGAGCGAGCCGGTCTTCGTCGAGGCTTCCCATGCCCTCAACCTCGTTCGCGCGAACTTCCAGGGTGTTTTCCCAGCCTTTCCAAGAGGAAGCCAGGTGGTCGTTTCGGCGGGTACGACGGGCGCCCGAGGTATTCAGAGCACTCTGCTGGATGCACAGGCCCTCCGCGTTTGGTATCGAGATCCTACGCTCCGCACGGTCTCGACGCTGAGACGGCAGCCCGGCGCCGCCGCGGAATACCTCGTCCGTGTCACGACGGACCTCGACGTGATCTCGATCGACCCGGAAACGCATCGTCTCCGGGCCAGCACGCCACGGGCGCCCGACTTGGCCGAGATCAATCGACCACTCAACAACTACGCGCGAGCGGTTGCCGCGGGGGGCGACCCCGATCGCGCGATTCGGATCCTCGTTGGGCTTGCGGGGATCGAGCCGGGCGCCCCGGCCGCGTACGATCACCGCGTGATGGCCAGCATGTTCCTCGCAGCCGGCCGGCGCAGAGAGGCCGACTCCGTCATGGCTACGACACCATCGTTTTCCCGGCAGGATGCTCTCCGGATTGTGAAGGGCCTTCTCGGCGAAGCGAGCACGAGCGAACGGCTCGACGCTGCGGCGTTTGAGGCGTTCGGCCTTTCCGATGAGGATCCGGAGACCATCCGCTGGATGATGCGCGAGTTCCAGAAGGATGGGTCGACCGGGCAGGCGGCGTGGCTGGCGCTGAAGTTGCAGAAACTCACGCCGGGTGACGCGGAGAGCGGTGAAGTCATCCGTACCGCGGCCCGGATGGGGATCAAACCAACGAGGGAACCGGTGTGATTTACCTTGACCGCGCGAACCGAGTGGGATACGTTACTCGTTGCAACAGGAAGCAAGGCGCGCCCAGCATCGGGTAACTCGCCTCAACCCACTGGAACGTGCCTCCAGGCCACCTCGAAGTTCCCCACGGAGTGGTCGAACCCCATGTCGGCGGAGAATCCGCGCATGGGTCCGAACGGTGGAGCGCCTACGATTCGGTGACCTCTGGTCCCGAGCCGTCCGCAGTCGAATCGGCTCCCGCCGCATCCCATCTCCAACTGGTCCAAATGCCTCCGGGGCACGACCCTGTCAGAGACCGTTCGCACGGTTTCGAGCACGGGCTACGGCCTGTCGCGAACAACCGTGCGCGCGGTGGCGATGGACTGGGAAGGATCAGGAACATGACTTACAAGATGAGCGAGTTTACGGGCATCGGCCAGGACCACGTCTCCAAGCTTCTCGATGCCGGCATCGAGAACACCGACGACATGCTGCGTCTCTGGGCCAATCAGCCCAATCGCGAGTCGCTGGCGACAAAGACGGGCATCGACATCAAGCAGTTTGCGGGATTCGCTTCGATGTCCCGCCTGGCGCGCGTGAAGAACGTCGGGCCGAAGTACGTCGAAGTGCTGATGGCCGCGGGCATCGATGGGCCGAAGAGTCTCTTCGAGTTCACGCCCGACTCACTCATGAAGCGCTTGGGCGAGGTGACGGCTGAGAAGAAGCTGACGAGCCCGATGCCCACGCTCGCGGAAATCGGCACATGGTTCGCGGACGCGAAACCGATGGTTGCTGCCGCAGTCTAATTAACACGCGGCGGCGAGGGGGGCGCGACCAGTACGACACCTCGGCTTACCGAACGCCCCTCGTTTTCCGGACCGGTCACGATCGCAAGATCGTGGCCGGTTTCGTTTGCCCTATACTCCGGTAAGCGGCGCCGGCCGCCTGCGCCTTGGGCCGCTCCCGGGCCTCCGAGGCGATGTCTCGGCAGCAGCGGAGTGGACGCTACCCCCCTTCCTGACACCGACGGGGAAACTCTGTCAACTTGTCAGCATCCTCCGCCCGTCGCACGGGGCCGCGATCCGTCCAATGATCACCTAAGGCGCGTCCGGATGCGAAGCTCGGGGACGCGCGCGCCCGGAAGCGTGAGAGGCACGCTTCCTGCCCTTATAGACAAGAGCACCGGCCCTGACGAGATCTTGCGGGTGATGTCGCGAAAGGCGTGGCACCTCCCGGTGGACCTTCCCGATACGCGCTGGTTCATGATCGGGGCCACGTGAAGGAGGATGAAACGATGAGAACCCTATTGCCGGGAAACGGAATGACTGTCCTCCGCAACGAGATGGATCGCCTCTTCGACCGGATTTGGGAAGGGCAAATCCCGACCCGGGACATGGCTGGCTGGACCCCAGTTCTGGATTTTTCCGAGACGAAGGATTCCTTCATCATGAAGATGGAGGTTCCGGGAATTGATCCCAAGGAGATCAAGGTCTCGTTGCAAGACCATGTCCTCACAGTCTCCGGTGAGCGGAACAAGGAGGAAGAGGAGAAAGACGAGCGCTTCTATCGGCTCGAGCGCTCGTACGGAGCCTTCACGCGCTCCCTCCGCCTTCCCATGCCTGTGGATGAGACGAAGGTGAACGCCTTGTTCAAGAACGGCGTTCTCACGATCTCGATTCCCAAGGCGGAAGCGAGCAAAGGGATGCTCGTCCCGATCAAGACAGCGTAGACGTGCCCGGAGGGGGCCGTCACGTCTCGGCGCGTAACTCTCGCGGTCTCGTGCCCGTCGATACTTGGATCGATGGCGAGGAGTAGCCGCCGAGGAAACGTCACGGCCCCCGTTATGCCGGGAGGAGGGTCTATGAAGGTGCTCGTGGGCATAGATGAATCCGAGTGCTCCAGCGAGGCGATTCGCTTCATCAGCGGGACGACGTGGCCGAAGGCCACCCGATTCATCGTCCTCTCAACCTCCTCGCCCATTGTTCTGGGCGCTGGGGAGGTCATGCCACCCGATAGGCTTACCGAAGTCCTGCGGCAGGAAGAGGCGCATCACGGCGAGATCGCCGATCGTGCGGCGAGCCGGCTCCGGAACGGTGGCTTGATCGCAGGCGCGCGAACCGTGCGCGGGAACGCGGGAACCGTCCTTGTGGATACAGCGCGGTCCGAGCGCGCGGACCTGGTCGTCGTGGGATCGCACGGGCGGACCGGGCTCAAGAAGCTCTTGCTCGGAAGTGTTGCTTCCCACGTGCTGGCCCATGCGCCTTGCAGCGTCCTCGTGGTCAAGCAACGGCAGCTCCAGGACCGAGCCCCTGCGCTTCAGGGTTCCCGCCATGAATCGGGAGAGGAGAGGGCCATGAAAGTCTATCAAGTGATGACGCGTGATATCGAAACCTGTGCGCCCGACGCGGACCTGGCCCATGCGGCCATGATCATGTCGCGGCGGAATTGCGGGCTCGTGCCCGTTGTGGAACACGCCTCGAGGAGGCTGGCCGGTGTCATTACCGATCGCGACATCTGTATGGCGGCAGCCATGAGGCATGCCGGCGCCCACTCGATTCCAGTGGGTGAGGTCATGACGCGCCGGCTGGTGACCTGCGCGCCTACGGACGACGCCCGGATCGCGATGCATCGCATGAGCGAGGCGCATGTGCGCCGGCTCCCGGTCATCGACAGGCAGGGCACGCTGCAGGGGATTGTTTCGCTTACGGATCTCGCTCTTGCGGCCGAGAGACCCCTGCAATCTGGTGACCGTGCGATCAAGGACACCGACGTGCTGGCCGTGCTCAAGGCTGTCTCGGCGTACCCGCTTCATGCGGTACCGGTCACGGCGGCCTGAAAGGCCGCTGTGGAAGGAACACAACGATGAGGCTCGAAGCGGGAAGGAGCATGGCAGCGGCGCGCCCAGCGGAGGCGGCGGATCGAAGCCTCTTCGAGGGTATTCGCAGGCTGGCCGATCCGAAGGTGTCCCTGGCGTCGGCCGCGTCCATGCTCCTGGGCGCAGCTCTGGCGGCGCGCGAGGGTCCCATGGCATGGGGATGGTTGGCGCTAACCGCAATCGGCATCTTCTCGATCGAGGTCGCGAAGAATGCATCCGGCGAGCTCGTGGACTTCCAGTCCGGAGTGGATCAATCGGTCGCTCCTGAGGATCGGAGCCCCTTCTCGGGTGGGAAACGGGTGCTCGTCGAGGGTCTCCTGACGCGCCGACAGACGGCGGCCGTCGCCTGGATCGGATATGGGCTTGGAATCGCCTTGGGGATCGCCATCGCCTCCTATCGCCACCCGGACGTGCTCTGGCTCGGGCTCGTCGGCGTGGGCTTGGCCTACTTTTACCACGCGGCGCCTCTGCGACTGAGCTACCGCGGCCTTGGCGAAACGGCCGTCGCGCTCACCTATGGGCCGCTGATCGCCTGCGGAACCTATCTCGTGCAGCGACGGGAATGGGGGGACCAAGTTTGGTGGGCATCCTTGCCCCTCGGCGTCCTCATCGGCGCGTTTCTCTGGATCAACGAGTTCCCAGACTACCGAGCGGACCGCGGAGGAGGGAAGCGAACGCTGGTCGTGCGGCTCGGGCCCCGGGCGGCAAGCCGCGTATACGTCCTTGTAGTGGCCATTGCTTACGCGCTCCTCCTGTTTCTGCCCGCGGCAGGTCTGCCGCGCACGGTCTGGCTCGGCGCGGCGGGACTCCCATTTTCCGTGTGGGCGGCGCGCCGTCTCGGGAAGACTCCCGAGTCGACGATCGGCATCATTCCCGCGCAGGCGTGCACCCTGCTCGCGTTTCTGGCCTATTCGATCGGCGCCAGCATCGGGATGCTCATGAGCGCTTCATCATGACGCCGACGACGTTCGGTCGAGAAATGGAGAGCTCGCTCCGGGAACGTGAGCAAATGGTCGAGTTGCAGCTCGCCGGCCGCGGAATATCCGACCCTCGGGTCCTGGACGCGTTCCGGGCCGTCCCACGCGAAGCGTTCCTTCCCCCGGACTTGGCCGAGTTTGCCTACCGGGACACGGCCCTTCCTATCGCGGCCGGTCAAACAATCTCCCAGCCCTACATCGTGGCGGTCACGGTCGAGGCGCTTGGCTTGCGGGGAACGGAGCGGGTACTGGAAATCGGCACCGGATCCGGGTATGCGGCGGCCATCCTCAGTCGGCTCGCGAAGGAGGTATTCACCGTCGAGCGACTCGAGCCGCTCGCGGA
>JBGPHU010000015.1:0-26419 GCA_041484545.1 Candidatus Eiseniibacteriota bacterium
CGTCATCACCCAGGCCAGGAGGAGGAATCCCGGGACGGCGGCGGCGGCGAGAACGGCCAGGTCCTTGGGGAACGGCCGGAGCCTGCCGCGCATGGCGGGGCCCCACCCGAACAGAAGCAGGATGGGGACCGGCATCGCGAGGAGCACCGCGTTCGCGACGTCGGCGAAGTGCGCGAAGGAGAAGAATCCGTACGGCCGGTGGAACGAAGCGCCCATTCCCTCGCGGACACCGCTCGCGGCGGCGCGCAGGGGCGCCGTCCACTCGGAAGGACGGTAGCCGAGCGCGACCAGGAGGGCCGCCAGGATCGCGAACGGAAGAGCGAGCAGCGCTGCCCGCCGCCCGAGCGGTCCCTTTTCGAGCCACAAGAGGACAACGTAGGAGGGTACGAGATAGAGCGCGCTCAGATGCGCGGCAACGGCGAGGGCCAGCGCGGCCGCGGCGACCCACCACGGGTCCAGGCCGCGCGCGCGCCGGAGCGCCAGCCAGAGGTAGAGCAGGATGAAGACCGCGGCGGCCGGATAGCTCTCGATGTAGCCGAAGAAGAGCTGCGAGATTCCGAGCGTGAGAAGGAGCGCCAACGGAAGGAGCCACCGGCGCCTCGCAGGCGCGATCTCGGTTGCGATGCCCGCGAGAATCAGGGCGGCGGCCACGCCGCAGAGCACCGGGAAGAGCGACATCGAGAGGCCGTCGGGCGTTCGGCCGGTCCGGCGCACGAGCGCGGCGAACGCGTGCCAGAGCGCCGCGAACAGGGGCTCGCTGTAGGCGCGATGCTCGCCCGTTCGCGCCGTGGCCAGCCAGACCGTGCCGTCGCCCAGGAGCTGGGTGCGCGCGCGAAGCGCCCAGAGCGCAGCCCCATAGGGGAGGAGGAGGCCCGGGAGCCAGAACGCGACGCCCCGAGGGCGCGCTCGCGTTTCCTCGCCCTCGTCCCGCCTGCCCGGGCGAAACGCGCCGAGCGCCACGATCGCCGCGCAACCCGCGAGCATGAGGAGCAGGCCGAGGCGAAGGGGAAGCGGCAGGAAGCCCGGCGCGTGGAGACCCCAACCTCGCGCCCCAGCGTGCGCCGATGCGACGACGACTAAGGCGGTAAAGGCCGCGCTCCCCACGGCGAGCGCGATCGCGCCCGCTCGCGTGTCAGGCGCCGGCTTGGTCGAAGCCAGAGGCTCTGCCGCTTCAGCCTCCTAGCGTACGATACAGCGGTCGCAGGCGACTCTTCCCGTCTGGATGTAGTAAGCGGCGATGTGCGCGTTCTGGTCCGAGTCCTTCTGCCCGAGCGCGCTGCTCGCGGTGCATTGAACGACGATGCGGATTCCTTCCGGATCGGACGCTCGGGAAACGGAGTATCCGTAGCGGATACTCGACCCGGCCTCGACGGGAGCCGGAATCTGAGTGTAGGTAGGGGAGTCATACGTGACGAGCACGGAATCCGTGACGGAGCGGAGCTTCATCGAGCTGTAGCGATTGACGTACTCCTGGGCACGGTCCCAGCTTTCGAGCGAGCGGTCGCGCGGCACGACGAACGTGAGCGGCGTATCCATCGCCTGGCGGAGCGAGGCCTGCTCGTCCGTCGAGAGCTGGAACATGGAGCTGGAAGCGCAGGAGAGCGCGGCGAGTGTAAGTATCAGCGCCAACGCCACGCGCGGGGTGAAGGATCGCACGGATGCGATTCTACCGGCTCCGTCGCTCCCGTTCCAGGTCCAAACGCTCGAAGGATCCCCTATAGTTTCAGGGCGAGCGTGCCGAAACTTGTAACTCGGAGAGTACCGATGAGATACATCCCATCCAGCTTCCACGGCCGCGCTGCCGCCGCGCTCTTCATCGTCGCGGTGGCCATGGCCTCCATCGTAGCATCGCCGGCCCGCGCGAATCTCGGCGCCGAGGGAGAGCCCTCGTTCGGGATCTCCGGATATTTCAAGACGCCCCCGAGACTCGGCCAGCCGGTCGCCCTCCAGATCCGCATCTGGGGCGAAGACGAATACGACCAGCCCATCACGAGCATGGCCCGGATTTCCATACCCGACGGCATCGAGATCGTTTCCGGCGACACGGTGAGTGTCGCGCGCGTCTACCGGCACGGCCGCAAGCGCTCGGAGCGCGTGCTCCAGCTCGTGGTCCGCCCGGCTCGCTACGGAAGCTACCTGATCCGGGGCTGGCTCGGCATCGACGCCGGCGAAGAGCATGGCAAGGACGAAAGCGATTTCGATCTGCCGCTCACGCTCGAACCGGACAGCATGTCCTACGCGCGGGCGCCGCGCGCCACCCGGTACGAAAACGTCCGTCACGGACAGCGGTATCGCTACGCGGGACAATATCTGGTGCCGATCGACAGCACCCAGGCGCTCCTCGAAGAGGAGATCACGGAGAAGGCCAAACCCGTGACGCAGGTAGCCGCTTCCTGCCACGGATGCCCTGGTCCTCTGCCGACCGTCGTGCCCTTCGTGGCGATGGTGGGGAGCGATGGGCGCGTCCGCGGGTCGCGGTTCCTGGACATTCAGGAAGAGGGAACCACCGACCCGGCACTGGTCGCCGCCGCGAGCGCGGCGCTCTCGGGGTGGCAGTTCATGCCCGCGAAGGCGAACGGCGTTCCGGTCGCGGATTACGTCGTGGTGCGCGTTCCGGTGAAGGACGGTCAGCCCTAGCGACCGTCCATCAATCCACCGGCGAGCGTCCTAGTCCGGAATCTCTCCGTTCAGGATCCGCGCGAGCTTCTTTGGATCGATGTTCCCGCCCGAAACGACGCAGACGATCTTCGTACCCTCCGCCTCCCCCGTGAGCGCCGCCGCCACCGGTGTCGCGCCCGCTCCCTCGGCCACGATCCGCACGCGTTCGGCGAGGAGACGGATCGCCGAAGCGACCTGCTCGAGGGTCACCACGATGGAACCCTCGACCAGACCGCGCACCATCGGCCACATCTCGGGCAGGACGCTCCTGCCTCCGATGCCGTCCACGAAGCTCGGCCGGTGCTCGATGGTCTGGGGTGAGCCCTGCCGGAGCGACGCCGAAAGCGGAGCCGCTGTCGAGACCTCGCAGGCGTATACGCGCACGGCCGGCCGCTTGGCGAGCGCCGCGATCGCGATGCCCGACGCGAGCCCGCCTCCGCCGTAGGGGACCAGAATCGCCTCGGTGTCCGGGAGGTCCTCCAGGATTTCGAGCCCCACCGTGCCGTTGCCCGCGATCACGGCGGGATCCGCGACCGGATGGATGAAGAGTCCCTCCATGCCGGGATAGCTGTGCTCTTCGATGACGCGCCACCAGGTCTCGAAGGGCACCTTCACGATCCTGGCCCCCAGCCGCTCGATCGCGTCCAGCTTGGTCTGTGGCGCGCGCTCGGGGACGATCGCGGTGCAGGGAATGCCCATCGCGCGCGCGCCCCAGGCCACGCCCTGCGCCATGTTCCCGGCGCTCGCCGTGTACACGCCGCGCTCAAGCGTGGCGGGGTCGGCCGAGCGCATGGCGTTCAAGGCCCCTCGAAGCTTGAAAGAGCCGATGGGCTGAAGCGTTTCCAGCTTGAGGTGGATCCGGGCGGGAACGTCCGGCAGGTCGAGCGGAACGAGTGGGGTGCGCAGGACCAAGCCTTGGAGCCGCTCGCGCGCCCGCGCGATCTCCTCGGACCGGGGCGGATCAATGGCCGGGATCACGCCGTCCTCCCAGGTCGATCGCCGTCCCGGCGCCCTTCTCAAGCGCCGCCCGATAGACGTGATGCGCCGCGGCCAGGTCCTCGACCGCGAGTCCCAGCGACTTGAACAGGGTGATCTCCTCGCGCGAACGGCGGCCCGGCACGCGCCCGAGGAGCGCCTCTCCGACCTCTCCGACGATGTGATCCTCGCCGATCGCGCCCTCCGCCCGGGGAATGAGGAAGTCTCCGGCCTCGTGAAGCGCCGACTCGCGACGATCCACGTAAAGCCTCGAGCCCGCCACCGCGCGCGTGTCCAGCTCCCGGCCGGTCGCGAAGGAGGAGCCGACCGCGTTGACGTGCGTGCCCGTAGCGATCCACTGCCCTCGGAGCACCGGCTCCCGCGACGCGGTCGTCGTGCAGATCAGGTCCGCGCCGAGGACCGCCGCCCGCGCCTCCTCGACGGGCTCGACCGCGCAGGACAGCCGGCGGGACTCGCGCTCCGCGAACGCGCGGGCGTGCGCGGGATCGCGGCTCCAGACCCGGACGCGGCGGAGAGGCCGCACGGCCTGCATGGCCTCCAGATGGGTGGACGCCTGGACTCCCGAGCCCAGGATCGCGAGGTCGCCCGCGTCCTCGCGCGCCAGAAGGCGCGTCGCCGCGCCGCTCACCGCGGCGGTCCGGATGGCGGTGATGGAGGAGGCGTCGATCACGGCAAGGAGGCTGCCGTGCTCCACCTCGAAGAGGAGCACCACGCCCTGGTGCGAGTCGTATTCGGTTCCGTGGTTTCCCGGCATGACCGATACGGCCTTGAGCCCCATCACGCGCGGCGAACCGAGGTAGCCTGGCATCACGCCAAGAAGACCGGAACGGTCGGGGAGCCATATCGCTTCCCGGAGGGGGAGCACCGCGTCCCCTCGGCTCAGCGTGCGGAGCGCCTCGGCCATGAGATCGACGCAGGTCTTCATGGGAAGGAGCGCCGGCACCTCGCGCTGGGAGATGACGAGCGTCTTCATCGGCCCCCCGGCGCTCCCGCGCCCGCGTCCCGAGCGGCGCCGCCCCCGCGGCCCGCCAGCGCTCCACAGACGCGCGCCAGGTCCACGTTCCCTCCGGACACGATCGCGACCGTGAGCGTCCCGGCGGGCAGACGCGCCTTGCCGGAGAGGAGCGCCGCCGTGGCCGCGGCGCCCGAGCCTTCGACGTAAAGCTTGGCGCGCGTCAGGAGAGCCTCCATCGCGGCCAGGATCTCCTCCTCGGTCACGGTGACGATCTCGTCCACGAAGCGGCGCGCGGCTTCGAGCGGGATCGCGCCCACGAACGGAGGAGTCATGCCGTCGGCAATGGTTCCCGGAGGGCGGCTCACGGGAACGGGCTTCCCCGCCGCAAGCGCCGGGCCAAGCCCCGGCCCGGCTTGAAGCTCCACCGCGATCACGCGCGTCGAGGGCCGCAGAGCCTTGATCGCGCACGCGACGCCGCACAGCAGACCGCCGCCTCCGACCGGCACCACCACCGCCTGGACTTCCGGCAGGTCCTCGGCGATCTCGAGCCCGGTCGTGCCCGCGCCCGCCAGCACGGCCGGATCGTCGAAGGGATGTACGAACGTGGCGCCGCGGGCCTCCTGCTCCTCGTGGAGCTTGTCGAACAGCGTCGCGCGGTCCGGATGTAAGATTACCTCGGCCCCGTATCCCCGCACGGCGTCGAGCTTGGCGCGCGGCGCGTCCTCCGGCATGACCACCACGCACGGGGCTTTGACCTGGCGGGCGGCCCATGCTACCGCCTGAGCGTGATTTCCGGCCGAGACCGTGATGAGCCCCTTCGCGCGCTCTTCGGGAGAGAGGCAGAGGACCTTGTTCAAGGCTCCCCGCGGCTTGAAGGACCCGGTCTTCTGGAAGTTCTCGCACTTCAGATGGAGGCGCACCTGGACGCGGTCGCCCAGCGACGCCGCAGAGAAGATCGGCGTGCGATGGACGCGGCCGCGCAGGCGCTCGGCGGCGCTTCGAATCTCCGATAGGTCGATCAGGGCCACGTCGGTTCCCGTGTGGCGAACGAGGGCTTCATGAACGCGCGAGGGTAGCACAAGCCACTTGTATCGAAGCGCGCCGGGATGGCATGTTCATCCCTTCGGCCAGACTTGATTCGGCTCGATTCGGACCCGAGGGCCCGGACATGACGTCTCCGCGATCGCGTTTCATCTGTGCGCTCCTCTGCCTCGCGACATCGGCCCTGGCCACTCCGCCTCATGCCCTCGCCGCGGATCCCATCCGCCTCCGCGTGGATCTCACCGAAGCGTCTCGGCGGATCGTGCACGCGCGCCTTCAGATCCCGGCCCGACCCGGCGACGTCACGCTCTTCTATCCCAAGTGGATTCCGGGGGAACACGGGCCCACCGGACCGATCTCGAACCTGGCGGGGTTCACCGTGTCCGCGAACGGGAAGGCCCTGCCCTGGAAGCGCGACCTGGTCGAGATGTACGCGATCCACGTCACGGCCCCCGCCGGGACGAGGACGCTCGACGTGTCGCTCGACTTTCTTCTCTCGGGGAACGAGGAGGGCTTCACGTTCTCCGCGTCGTCCACGGCGAGCCTGGCCGTGTTGAACTGGAACCAGGTGCTGCTCTATCCCACCGGCGTTCCGCTCGAGGAGCTGACGTACGAGGCGGCGCTCAAGCTGCCGGAAGGGTGGAAGTACGGGACCGCCCTCCCGGTCGCGCGCGAGTCGGGAGGCTGGATCGAATTCAAGCCCGCTCCGCTCGTCACGCTGATCGATTCGCCAGTCAACGCGGGGCGGTACTTCCGCGCCGTCACGCTCGCGCCCGAGGTGGTGCCGCGCCACGTCCTGGACCTGGCGGGAGACAGCCGGGAAGCGATCGACCTCTCACGTGATGAAGAGGAGCACTTCTCCCGCCTCGTCCGGGAGGCCCTGGCTCTCTTCGGGGCGCATCATTACCGCGAATATCATTTCCTCTACACGCTGAGCGACCACGTTTCGTTTTTCGGCCTCGAGCACCACGAATCGAGCGACAACCGCGGGAAGGAGCGCTCGCTGATCGACGACGATCAGAAGCTCCGCATGGCGGACCTTCTGCCTCACGAGTTCGCGCATTCCTGGAACGGGAAGTACCGGCGTCCCGCCGACCTGGCCACGCCGAACTACGAAGTTCCCATGGAGACGGACCTGCTCTGGGTGTACGAGGGACTCACGCAATACCTGGGCTGGGTCCTCACGGCGCGGAGCGGTCTTCTGACCCCGGAGCAGGCGCGGGATTATCTCGCGGAGACGGCCGCAGATCTGGACAACGAGCCGGGGCGGACATGGCGGCCGCTCCTGGACACCGCGGTCTCCGCGCAGTTCCTCTATGAGGCCGAGCGGCCGTGGGCCAGCTGGCGGCGGGGCGTGGACTTCTACGACGAGAGCCTTCTCTTCTGGCTCGAGGCCGACGCGATCATCCGCTCCGAGAGCAAGGGGCAGCGTTCGCTCGACGACTTTTGCCGGCGGTTTCACGGGGGCGTGAGCGGCCCTCCGATGGTGAAGCCCTATACCTTCGACGACGTGGTGGCGGCTATGAACGAAGTGCAGCCCTACGACTGGCGGAAGTTCTTCACCGAGCGCGTCGACCAGGTCCAGGCGCGCGCGCCGCTCGGCGGAATCACGCGCGGCGGCTGGAAGCTCGCGTACGTCGATTCGGTCCCTGCGTATCACAAAAGTCTGGAGGGGGCGCGGAAACGGCTCGACTTCAAGTACTCGCTCGGCCTCGACCTCACGGACGAGGGGGAGATCGTCGACGTGCTGCCCCGGTCTCCCGCGTCCAAGGCGGGGCTCTCGCCCGGGATGAAGCTGATCGCGATGAACGACAAGCAATGGACCGCCGACGTGATGCGCGAGGCGATCCGCGCGGCCGCGCGGTTCAGGAAGCCCTTCACAATCCTTGCCAAGAGCGGCGAGTTCTACGCTACCCACACGATCGATTACTCGGGGGGAGAGCGCTACCCGAAGCTGATCCGTGTGGAGGGGTCTCCCGACCTGCTCGGCCTCGACCTGGCGCCGCTCGTGCCGCCCGGAGGCCGCGGACGCTAGCGCTTTACCGGGAGCGGATTCTTCGCCGGGCGAAGTCGACGGCCTTGCGCGCCGTCCAGTATCCCAGCGCGGCGCCCGCGACGATGTCGCTCGACCAATGCTTTCCGTCGCGCATGCGCGACCAGCCCACCAGACCCGCCAGCGGATACGCCACGTAGGGAACCCATCGGGCCGACGTCTCCCGGTCGATCGCGGCGGCGATCGCGAACGCGATGGCGGTGTGCCCCGAAGGGAAGGACTCGTTTCCCGAGAACGGCCGGATCACGTCCGGATCGCCCGGCGCCTGGTAGGGGCGCGCGCGACCGACCGCGATCTTGACGGCCGCGGCGGCGACGCCGGCAGCTCCGACGCCCTCGACGATGCGCACCAGGGAGCCGATGCGGTCCGGCCGATGTCCGAGCGCGTCGGCGGCGCCGACAGCCAGGAGCGCCGGAATGGCGTAGGCGCCGCTGCCGAGCCGTTCCGCCTGGCGCGAGACGTCCACGGCGAACGCGCCGTTATTCTCGGCCACCTCGTCGGCGGCAAGGCGGTCGACGCGCGTCGCGAGCGCGACCGAGGCCACCGTCGCGGCGGCGAACCACGCGTCCCCGCGAGTGAAAAGCGGATGCGCGGGCGCGGCTGCGGCTGCGGCGGAGTGGGGCCAGGTCGGGGGCGAGGCCGGGAGGGCGGGAGACAGGGCGCCGGCGGATGCCCGCGCGGAGAAAAGAGCCAGCGCGAGCGCCGGCAGGACGAGGCCGCATCGGAGCGCTCGCATGCTCATGAATCACCCTGGGAGTGGGGGTTCGCCTTCGCGGGCCGCCGGGCCATGCGGGAGTGCGCCGCGGCAGCGCAGGTATCGCACCCCGCGCGCGTGCGACGCTTGTGGATCCAGCGCCGCAGGAGCCAGGCTCCGGCGAGCAGCGTCGCCAGCACCGCGATCAGGTCCTGCCAGCCCACGCCCGTCGTCATCCCAGACCCAGCGCTTTCCCGCCCTGGAACACGCCGAACGAGGCGGCCCAGGCCAGCCCGTTCATCATCACGACCATGAGGATCGGCCACACCCAGGAGTTCGTCTCGCGGCGGACCACGGCGACGGTCGACATGCACTGACAGGCGAGCACGAAGAACACCATCAGGCTCACGGCCATGAGCGGAGAATATGCGGGCGCTCCGGTTCGCGGGTTCTCGGCGTGGCGGAGCTTCTCGCGCAGGGACACCGAGGTCTGGTTCGCGTCGCCCAGGTTGTAGACCGTGGCCATGGTCGAGACCATGACCTCCCGCGCCGCGAAGGAGGAGAGGAGCGCGATCCCGATCTTCCAGTCGAAGCCCAGGGGCGCTATGGCGGGCTCGATCAGGCGCCCCGCGCGCCCCGCGAAGGAATCGCGGAGCGAAACCCCGGCGATCTCGTTCTGAATCTGCGCCGCCTCGGCGTTTTTCGCGGCCGCTTCCGCACCGGCGCCTCTGGCGGCGGCGTAGGACGCGCTCTGCTCCACCGTCTGGAGGCGCTTCTCGAGCGGCTTCACCTGGGCGGTCTTGGGATAGGAGGCCAGGAACCAGAGCACGATCGAGACCGCGAGGATGACGGTGCCCGCTTTCTGCACGAACAGTCCCGCCCGGTCGCGCACGGTCAGGAGAACGGAGCGCCAGGAGGGCACGCGGTACGGAGGCAGCTCCATCACGTAGAGGGGCCGCGGTCCGCGGAGGGCCGTGCGCTTGAGCACCCAGGCCACGAGGACCGCCGCGAGAATGCCCATCACGTACAGGGAGAAGAGCACGAGCCCGGGCAGGCTCACGAACCCAAAGATCATCTTGTTGGGGATGAACGCTCCGATCAGGAGCGCGTATACCGGAAGCCTCGCGCTGCAGGACATGAACGGCGCGATGAGGATCGTGGTGAACCGGTCCCGGCGGTTGTCGATGGTGCGCGTCGCCATGATCCCCGGAATCGCGCACGCAAAGGACGAGAGGAGCGGGATGAACGCGCGTCCGGAGAGTCCGACCCCCCGCATCAGGCGGTCCATGATGAAGGCGGCCCGCGCGAGATACCCCGAGTCCTCCATGAGCGAGATGAAGAGGAAGAGGATCGCGATCTGGGGCACGAAGGTCACCACGGCGCCGACACCCGCGATCGCTCCGTCCACGACCAGGGAGCGGATCGGCCCCGCGGGAAGGGCCGGGCCCAAGACGCGGCCCAAGGCGGTGACCCCCGCGTCGATGGCGTTCATGATCGGGGTGGCCCACATGAACATCGACTGGAAGATCACAGCCATCAACGCGACGAAGAGGACGGGACCGAACACGCGGTGTGTGAGCACGCGATCGATCCGCTCGCGCATCGAGACCTCGGGCTTGAGCCTCAGCGTGGCCCGCCGCGTGAGATCCTCGATCGTCCGATAGTGCCCGATGGGCTCGTCGGAGCGCCATTCCGGAATCTCGGCGTCGAGACGCGCGCGCAGCGAAAGGACTTCGCGACGCACGGGAAGCGGTACCGCGCGCATGAGCGAATCGTCCTCGCCCTCGTCCAGGAGAAGCGCCATGGCGACGTGGAAGCGGTTCAGCGCCGCGAGTCCACCCTCCACCGGGAGCATCCGCGCGAGCCGCTCCGCGGCCAGGCGCAAAGACTCGGGCAGCGTGCGCGTCACCGCGTGGGGTCCCGCGACCTCGCGGTCCATCGCCTCCCGAAGCTGCTCGATCCCGCTCCCGGTGCGCGCCGAAATGGGAACCACCGGCGCCCCGAAGGCCCGCGCGAGGAGCGCCGCGTCCACGTCCAGGCCCTCGTGGCGCGCCGTGTCCATCATGTTGAGCGCCACCACGACCGGTCTTCCGATCTCGATCAATTGCATGCAGAGATAGAGCTGGCGCTCGAGGCAGGTGGAATCGAGGACCACCAGCGTGAGGTCGGGCAGCGGCGTGTCGGCCTGCACTCCCAGGAGGACGTCGCGCACCACCACCTCGTCCGGGGAGCCCGGCCGCAGGCTGTAGGTGCCGGGCAGGTCGAGCACCTCGATCGTGTGTCCGGAGGGAAGCCGCACGAAGCCCGCTTTCTTCTCCACGGTCACGCCGGGATAGTTGGCGACCTTCTGCCTGAGTCCGGTGAGCTTGTTGAAGAGGGTGGACTTTCCGCAATTCGGACCGCCGGCGATCGCGACGAGCTGGCGGCGGACGCGGCGGGAGGGTTCTCTGCGGCGGCCCGCCCTGCCTTCGGACGGGCGTACGACCGTGAGATCAGAAGGGGTCGACATCGATGAGGTCAGCCTCCGAGTGCCGAATGGAGAAATGGGTGCCGCGAAGCCTGAGCTCGATGGGGTCGCCCATGGGGGCGCGGCGCACGAGCGTGATCGTCGTGCCGGGGACGAACCCGAGCTCCATCAGACGCTGGAGCAACTCCGGCTCGCCCGAGACCCGCCGCACGGTGGCGCGAGCGCCCGCCTCGAGATCGCCCAGTTTCCGGGTCGTCCGGCCCGCTCGACCTACCGAGGTCATTCGGCAATCCCCCCCTCGAACTTCCCGCCAAGGCCGGGGAAGGTGTCCGCGAGGCATTGTCCGCTCTTGCAGACCGGGCATTCCTTCGCGGCTTCCTTGGTGGCGCATCGGTGCTGGTAATGGCGGAACGCGGTACGGAAGCGCTCGGCGGCCGGATCCTCAGATCCAATAAAGGCGGTCAGGCGGAGGAACTGGATCATCGATTCCGGGCCGACGAGATGCTCGATCATGCAGGCGTCCTCGTACGCGATCTCTTCCGGGACACGCAGGATGTGGGTGAAGAACATGCTGAGCACCTGACGGTTGCTCTCGGTCCGTCGGGCGAGCCTTCTTCCGTCCTCGGTGAGCTCGACGCATCCGTACGGCTCGTGCGTCACCAGCCCGCGTGAGGAGAGCGAACGCAGCATGGAGGTGACCCCGCTCTTGGAAACACCGAGCCGGTCGGCGATGTCACCGACGCGGGCGTGCCCCTTCTCTTCCTTGAGCCCGGCCACGGCCTGGAGATAATGGGCCATGGAATGGGTCAACTCTTTGCCGCTGAATCGCTTCCAGATTTCCAAGGGCCCCTCCAGGCGGCAGAAGCAGCATGCTGAATAAAGTTAACCATGCTTAATATCGAAAAAGAGGGGGGTCTTGTCAAGCGGATTTGGGAGGGGGGATCTCGGCGAGATCGTGCTCTCGTCGAACCAGGGCGTGAGGACCCGCTCCTGGCTCGTCAGGGAAGCGCCGAAGAGAAGCGTGGCGTATCCTGCCGGGATCGTCGCGATCGCGATCGCCGCCCACCTGACGGCCGGTTGTTTCCGCGCGACGCCGTAGACGAACACCGCTGCCGCGAGCATTCCGGACAGGATGGATCCGAGGAAGATGAGGACGACGATCGGTGCGAATTGCGGCACGAACGCCATGAGCCGTCAAGCCCCTTGGCTCCCCGCATGCATCCGCTAGCGCTCCCCACGCTTCTCGTCCTGATCGTGGCGGCCTTCTTCGCGGGCGCGGTGGACGCGATCGGAGGGGGCGGGGGGCTCATCATGGTGCCGGCGCTCCTGGCCGCCGGACTGCCGCCGCACCTGGCGCTCGGCACCAACAAGGGGCAATCCCTGTTCGGGTCCTTGGCGGCCACGGTCCGCTACGCGCGGGCCGGCCTCGTGGATGGACGCGTCGCGCGCGTCACGTTCCCGACGGCATTCCTGGGCGCCCTGGGCGGATCGGCGCTCGTTCTCGTGGTCCGGCCGGAGGTCCTGCGCCCGCTCGTGCTGGCGCTCCTGATCCTGGCCGCGCTGCTCGTCACCCTCGCGAGACCGCGGCCGAAGGAGGGGACGAAGAGCGCGCGAAGCGGGGTCCTGCCGCTCGCGGGCCTGATCGCGCTCGGCGTCGGGATCTACGACGGATTCTTCGGCCCCGGAGCGGGGACCTTCTACATCGCCGGGTTCGTCGGGCTCCTGGGGCTCTCGATGGCGCGGGCCAGCGCGGACGCCAAGGTGTCAAACTTTGCCTCGAACGTCGCCGCCGCCGCGATCTTCGCCCACAAGGGCGTCGTCATCTGGGCCATCGCGCTGCCTCTGGCGGGCGGACAGCTCCTCGGAGGGTTCCTCGGCGCGCATCTCGCCGTGCGCCGGGGAGACCCCTTTGTCCGCGCCGTGGTCCTCCTCGTGGTGATCGCGCTCGTCATCAAGATCGGGCGCGATCTCTATCTGGCGCGCTAAGGCGCACATTCGGTGGCTCGCCTCGCCGTGCCAATTCCTGAGTAGCTCAATGGCAGAGCATCCGGCTGTTAACCGGAGGGTTGTAGGTTCGAGTCCTACCTCAGGAGCCAGTACCCCAAGCGTAACCCTCCTCAAACTTTCGCTTGGGATCGCGAGGCCTCGACGGTGACCCGTCGGGGCCTTCGCGCATATGGCGCAAGGGCGAGATGTTGTGCCGTTCGCGCGACCCACGCTGTCGCAATTCACCGCGGCTTTCGACCAGACTAATCTGCACGCCAAGGGCGCAAGGATCGGCTCACGCTCGTGCCCGACGGCTCTCTTCCTCTTTGGCTCTCTGCGCGGTGAGTGCCCTTGCAGAACTCTGACGTAATACTAATGACCCATCGATCCACAAGGAGATCGCTGCTACCTAACGAGTAAGTGGGGTTCGCGGGGGAGCCTGTCAGCACCGAAATTTGACGGCGCGCCGACGCTGAACTGACTGTGAGACCGAACGGTGGATACCCCGTAATTCGAGTCATGGTCGGCGCCTGCAGCCATAGGCAGATTTCGCTATTGGCAGACAGTATGCAGGCGAGTCAAGACATTCCGCGCGGACGCGAGTGTGATCGAGGTGCTGACCAAGAGCGCCGCGATGAAGACTGGTTGGCGTGCGTAGCTCATGTGACGCGCGTTCACCTCTAGGGGAGTGGTCCTAAGGTCGGCCCGGCGCGGACGGCACGGGCCCCATGATCGTCCCGGACAGCGAGCCCTCCACCGACGCATCCAATTCGGACGGAGAACACGGCATGGTGTTAGGGAAGCTCTTGTCGGTTGCCATGCGTGCGAGCCACCGCACCCTCCCAGGCCGAGCTCTCGACTTGAACTTCATCGGAGCCAGCCAGGCGCCTGGCTTCGTGGCATAACCGAACCGTCCTTCCGCAGGTTCCTTCTCCCAGATGATCCAGCCCTGCACGCCGGGACTGCTTCCGCAGACGTAGCCGTTCCATTTCTCGGGCGCCTCGAACTCATCTTGGACGTCGGTCGCACACCCCATGAGAGTCAGGGACGTGACCCGAGCAGGGCCTTTCGATCGATTCTCGAGGGCGTACGAGTAGCAGTACTCCTCGTCCACGGAATCGTAGTAGGCGGAGGCACGAATGCGAACGCTCACCTTTCGGCCAACGTCCTCTGCCGTGGAGGAGCTGTCTTCCGGCTCGGCCAGCTCACCCGAGCGGGGGTGCTTGAGCTCCACATTGAATCCCCAGGGCGCGATCACCGGTCGGTTCCGTTTTCGTGCGGGCTCGAATTTGAAGTGCTTGGCCGCCTCCAGGATCGCGGTTTCGATGTCCGGGGGGTTCGTCACGGCCAACTTGGGGTTGGAGATGTGCCCGTTGGTATCCACGACCGCCATAACGTAGACGAGGCGGTCCGATTGGCTCCTGCGCCAGGGTTTGGGTAGCCAAGCGGGAACTTGAGCCAGAAGGCGGGGAGGTTGGTCGAACGTCGTGTCGGGCTTTGGCGTGTAGGGTTTACCCATGATCGTCGTCATCGATCCGCCGCTGCGTCTCGCCGTACCGTTGCGAAGCCTCTCCTTAGCCAGACGTTCTGGGACCGTACGCAGCTGGATAACCTCTCCCGCATCGGAGCTCAACGTTCCGACCACCACCGGCCCGGCGGTCACGATGAAGCGATGCGCGAAGCCGCTGACGGACCTCTGTCCCTCGGGCACCAGACCCGACTTGGAATCGATCAGGACCGATCCGCTCGACCGGATCGCAATCACGTGGAATGCGGAGGAATCGGCACGATCGAAGGCGTAGGGCGATGCGCCCGCCCCGATTCGATCGCCTGGGGCGACGCCGAAGGTCCTGACCTCCAGGGTATCGGTGCCGTCCATGATTATCTTGTGCCACCATCCGATTGAGGTCATTTCGATCCATGCCTTGCGTGGATGCGATCCGACACCGCTTCCGTACTCCATGGCGGATCGGGAGGCATTGCGTCCGGACCGCGGTGGAACGAAGTGGATGCCATCCCGGCGAAGAACGACCAAGGTGCTCCCATCCGATGCCAGCCCTACGAGCCGCCCCGGGATCGTCTCGAGCAACTCGGGGACCGAAACGTCGATGATGGAAATGAAATTCGGATCCTGGTCCTTCCCATGCAGTCCCGTCGAATCCTCCACTACTTCGAGGGCGACTAGGTGCCCTTCTCCTCGCCCGCGAACCCATATAGCCTGGCCGACGCGTTTCAGCCGCATCGCGCCGCAAACCTGAACCACACTTTCCGTAATGTCGAGCCTGGCGCTGTCGTTCCAGATTCCAGAGCCGTCGGACGAGTATTGCCGGTCGGGTGAGATCTGAGGACCGGCGTGCCCGCTTGGAACGATCTTTCCCGTCGAGACAACGAGCATATTGGTCCCGACCATTAGAGTGTCATCGGATCGCCAAGCAAATCCCTGGGATGCACCTACACGGTGCGTGGCAACACCGCCCGATAGGCGGTCCCAGACACGGAGTGTGTCCTGCTCCGCCCACCCGCGACCTGGAGTGAGAATGGCTAACCGGCGCCCCGAGGAGCTCCACGCTGCCCACCGGCCTCCGATGATACGGAGCTGCTCGTTTCCTTCTTCATCGGCGACGCAGACGCCCGCGATTCTGTGCTCAGGGAGGACCCGAGCAACCGGATAGTTGAATCCATAGGCAATCGACTTGAAGTCCGGAGCGGTCTCCGCCCATTCAAGAAGTGCATCCCCCTGGGCGAGGAGCTCTGTCGGGCGGTCCTGGTCGGCCCGGAAGAGGTAAATCGCCCGACCGTCAATCCTCAGGATGTCCGCCAACGTATGTTGCGGGCCGACAGCCCATTGGGAGGGGACCAAGGCAATCCCTCCGGGAAAGCTAGCTCGGGCCGCATGAGCCAAGGACAGCAGGAGCAGAGCGGCGGCGGTCGCGCAGACGGGAATCCGCTTCCGAACCACGAGCATTCCTGACTTTCGAGGCCGGCCATGGTGGGGACGGGCAGTATACCATCTCAATGAGGCCGTCACGGATCAGTCGTAGGCGATCGTCAACAGAGGAGCACGAGTTCGAAGAGGGTTACGTTCGGGGAGCCAGATCACTGAAACGCGAACTTTTGGGTTCGCGGTGGAGATAGGGGCCCCGGCGGGGGAGCGCGGCCTTCGGGCCACACGCCCCCACGGCAGCCTTCACGACTGTTCACCCCTAGCCGACTAGGAAGCCGGGGTGAACAACGTGTCTAGAAACCACAGCTGGCGCGCTAGGGCGTCGGGGCGATCTTGAAGTCCGCGCGGGACCACGCGGCGGCGAAGCGCTTCTTCGCGGTCATCGCCTCGGTCACCCGTCCGCGCGCGCTGAGCGCATCGACGAGGCCGTGGAGCGACCAGCCGTTTCCGGGATAGCGCTTGAGGTCCGCCCTGTAGGCCGCCTCGGCGTCCGCGGGCTTTCCCGCTTTTAGCAGTGCTAACCCGAGCGCCTGACGCGTGGGGTAATACCAGGCAGGCGGCTCGTCGTAGTGAAGCGAGTCCTCCGCGGCCGCGGCGGTCTGGAAGTGCTCCACGGCGTCCTCGTAGCGCGCGGCGCGCATCGCCATCTCTCCTTCCAGCTCGTCGGTGGCGAGCCGGAGCAGCGGCGCCGCGAAGTTGAGTCCCTCCACCTGGTCCTTGGGAATCGCCGAGGCGATCGCCGCGACGCTGTCCCGCTCGGCTGAAGCCTCCTCGGGCTTTCCGGTCGCCGCGAGGGCCACCCCGCGCGCGTAGTGCCACATGCCGCAGGTGTAACGCAGGTCGGATGGGGGCGCTTGCTCCGCGAGCATCTCCTCCCACTTCGCGAACCGCGCCAGGGCGAAGTAAGGGACCGGCAGCCAGAATTCCATGGGCGGCATCTGCCGGACCGCCTCGGGAGAAACGTGATCGGCGACGGTGCGCGCCATGCGGATCGCTTCCTGACTCCGACCCTCGAAGCTCAGGGCCGCCCATGCCATGTGCATGTTGTGGACGTAGTACATCATCGGATAGATCCCCGGTGGCTTCTGGGCCTCGATGTAGGCCCGGTCCACGGCGATCGCCTTCCGGTTCAGCTCGGCCGCGTCGTGATAGCGGCCCACGCGCATGTAGATATGCGAGGGCATGTGGACCAAGTGCCCGGCGTTGGGCGCCAAGCGCGCGAGCCGGTTCGCGGCCAGGAGGGGGCGTCCCGGCGCGGGGGATTCCTCGACCGCGTGGATGAAGATGTGGTTCGCGCCCGTGTGCGAGGGGTCCTTCTTCAGCACCCGGCTCACCGCGGCGATCGCTTCCTGCGTTCCCGGCAGCGGCTTCCCGTCATGCGTCCACCAGTCCCAGGGCGTCACGTCCAGGAGCGCCTCGGCGTAGATCGTCGCCGCATCCAGGTCGTCGGGATACTTCGCGGAGAGCTCCCGCATGGCGTCCGCGAAGGCCCGGTCGAGCGCGTGCAGGTCGGCCTTCGGATCGTCCGAGTAGCGCCTGGCGAGCGCCTCGATCCAGGTGCGCTCGCGCGGCGTCGCCCGGGACGCCAAGGCCTTCGCCTTCTGAACCTCGCCGAAAGCCTCCTTCTCCCGGGCCGGGTCGACCGGAAGATTCACGTTGGGGCCGAGCGCGAACGCGGCGCCCCAATGCGCCATGGCGCAGGACGGATCGAGACGAGCCGCCTCGCGGAAGGCGCGGATCGCCTCGTCGTGGTTGAACGCATAGCAGAGCCTCAAGCCCTGGTCGAAATACTTCTGGGCCACGGGTGAGCGGGTCGTCACCGTGTGGTGCGCCGTGCCGAGGCCCAAGTAGAGAGGTGGAGCGGCGGCGGAACAAATGCCAGCCGCCCAGATGAGACCGAAGAAGGATCCGCCGATTGCCGCGAGCCGTCGTGCCACGTTCACCTCCCGCCTGCGTGTCTTTTCGAACCCGATCCGGTAAGATAGCGGCTTCGCTCCCCAATCGCAACGCTCGGAGATCGTTCGCGTCGTGGACTTACTCTACCAATCGCTGCAGAACCGGATCGAAGGCGGGGTATCGACCCCGGACGAATTCCATCCCGCGCTTCTGACGAATTTCGGAAACCTCTTTCACGCGGTGCCGCGCTTCGTGGTCTCGCCCGCCTCCGCGCGCGACGTCTCCTCGACCGTGGCCTTCGCCCGGGAGCACGGCCTCACCGTCTCGACGCGCGGCTCCGCGCACAGCCAGAGCCGTCTCGCGATCAGCGACGGCGGCATCCTGCTTTCCATGTCCTCGATGCGCCGCATCCACTCCGTCGATCGCTCCGGCCCCAGCGTGGACGTCGAGGCGGGAGTCACCTGGCGCGACCTCGTGCGGCATCTCGCGCCCGAGCGCCTCGTCCCGCCCGTGCTCACGAACAACCTGAGCGTGACCGTCGGGGGGACCCTCGCGGTCGCGGGGATCGGGCTCGCGTCCTTCAAGTACGGGACCCAGGGAGACAACGTGCGGGAGCTGGACGTCGTGACCGGCACCGGGGAGATGGTGACCTGCGACCGGAAGCGGCATCCAGACCTCTTCTGGGGCTCCCTCGCGGGCCTGGGCCAGGCGGGGATCATGACGCGCGCGCGCCTCGATCTCCGCGAGACGAAGCCGATGACCCGGACCTACTACCTCCTCTACCGCGACCTGGCGCCGTTCCTCGAGGACGCGATGCTCGTCATGGACAGCGGCCGCTTCGACGCCATCGAGAGCTGGGCCTCGCCATGCCCCCAGGGGATGAAGCCGGTCGCGGGCCGGCGGCAGCCGTTCGCGCGCTGGTTCTATCCCGTTCATCTCACGGTCGAGTTCGATCCGGCCCATCCGCCGGATGACGCCGCGGTGCTGCGCGGGCTGAACCCCTTCGAGCGTCTCTACACCGACGACGCGCCCACCGTCGAGTTCTTCGAGCGGATGACCCCGGTCTTCGATCTCTGGAAGCGCGGCGGCACATGGCGTCATGTTCACGCGTGGGTCGAGAGCGTCCTGCCGTGGGAGCGCGCGGTGGATATCGTCGAGTCCGTCCTCCCCGATCTTCCGCCTTCCATTCTGGTCGGGGGACACGTGCTTCTCTGGCCCGCGAAAGGGAAGGCGTCCCAGTCGCGCTTCTTCATGCGTCCGCCGGGCGAGAATCTCCTGGGCTTCGGCGTGCTTCCCGCGATCCCTCCGCGCTACTGGGAGCAGGCGCGACCTATGCTCTCGAACCTGGGCCGGCTCACCGAGCTCATGGGTGGAAAACGCTATCTCTCCGGCTACATCGACTGGGACGAGAACGGGTGGCGGGAGCATTTCGGCGATCAGTGGGAGCCTTTCTGCGCGCTCAAGCGGACCTACGATCCGGACATGATCCTGAACCCCGGCTTCGTCCCGTTCCCCGCGCGACGCTCCGCGGATGCGCGCAAGGCGAAGGCCTCGGGCCTTCCGGCCGACGGCTGATGCCCCTTACGTTCGGCACGCCCGAGTGGGCCAAGGCGCTCGCCGCCGCCGTCAACGCCTCGAGCGAATACCGGAATGCCGGCGCGTCCTGGGGCGTGGGGTTCAACGGCAACATCGTGTTCGCGTTCGAGGCCGGCGGGCCTCTGGCGCGGAGCCTCTTCCTTCTCGTGAGGCTCGAGGGCGGAAGAAGCTCGGGCGCCGAGTTCGTCTCCGGGCCATCGGATCCGGACGCGGGCTTCACGCTGCGCGCCCGGTTTCCGCTCTGGCGCGAAATCCTTACCGGGAAGACCCTCGCCGCGACCGCGATCCTGACCGGGCGGATGCGCGTCGAGGGCAACGCCATAGCGCTGTTCAAGCATGCCGGCGCCCACCGCTCGTTGATCCATTGCGTCACGTCACTGGACACACAATTCCCAGGAGCCTAGGAGGAACGTCATGTCCAAGCCCCCGCTCAGGATGAAGCGCCGCCGCTTCGTCACGCTGGTCGCCATGAGCGGCGCAGCGCTGATCGCCTCGCCGCTCTCCCGCGCCGCCCTGGCGGTGACGCGCGCCGTGGCACCCGACGCCTCGCAACGCCGCGCGCCCTCGCCGGCCACGCGGAAAGAGATCGCGAGCCAGGAGAAGGCGCTCTCGGATCAGCTCAAGGTGATCCGGGATTACGAGCTTCCTCCGGGAAGTCCGATGGCGTTCGTCTTCAAGCCGCTTCGCGCGCGGCGGGGATCCAGGCCATGATCGGCGAGGGCGTTCTCTACCTGTCCGTTTCGGAGCTGGGTGACCGCATCCATTCGCGCCGTCTCTCCCCGGTCGAGCTGACCGAGGCCTATCTGGACCGGATCCACCGCCACGCGCCGAAGCTGAACGCGTTCGCGACCGTGACTGCCGACCTGGCCATCGAGCAGGCGCGCGCCGCGGAGCGCGAGATCGGGCAGGGCCGCTACCGCGGACCGCTCCACGGGATTCCGTACGGCGCCAAGGATCTCCTCGCGACCGCGGGGATCAGGACGACGTGGGGCGCCGCGCCGACCCGGGATCAGATGTTCGACAAGGACGCGACGGTGGTCCGCAAGCTCCGCGAGGCGGGCGCCGTGCTGCTGGGCAAGCTCTCGATGGTGGAGTTCGCCGGGTGCCTCGGCTACCGCTTCGCCGACGCCTCGCTTCAGGGACCCGGGCGCAATCCCTGGGATCCGGAGCGATGGACCGGCGGCTCGTCCTCGGGCGCCGGCGCCGCGGTCGCGTCGGCCCTCGTGGGCTTCGCCATCGGCACCGAGACCTGGGGCTCGATCCTCTGCCCCTCGGCGTTCTGCGGCGTCACGGGGCTTCGGCCCACGTACGGACGCGTGAGCCGCGCGGGCGGCATGGTGGGCTCGTACACCTTCGACAAGATCGGCCCGATCACGAGGTCCGCGGCGGACTGCCGCCTGGTGCTCCAGGCGATCGCGGGTCCGGACCCGGACGACCCGAGCGCTTCCGAGGAGCCTGTGCGGCTGGACCGGAACCGCATCGATCTGTCGCGCGTTCGGGCCGGTCTCATCCCGCTCGACTTCGCGAAGACCAAGGGGGCCGAGCCGGAGGTGAAGTCGGCCTTCGACGGCGCGGTCGCGGAGCTCCAAGGAGCGGGGCTCAGGCTCACGCCGGCCAAGCTCCCCGAGTTTCCCGCCTCCGAGGTGGCGGGCCTCATCATCAACGCCGAGGCGCTCTCCACGTTCGAGCATTTCTACAAGAGCGGAGGGGTCTGGGAGCTGAAGGATCCCTACGCGCCCTATCAACGCGAGATCACGCGCGCCATGAACGGGGCCGATCTCGTCAAGGCGTGGCGCATGCGCGCGGTGCTACAGGAGAAGATGGTGGAGTTCTTCGAGCAGTACGACGTCATCGTGACGCCGAACTTCATGTCGGTCGCGCCCTCGATTCACGGAGACCTGAACCAGGCGCTGCCCTACGCCGATCCGGTCGGAGGCGTCGGAAACGCCTGCGGGCTTCCTTCGATCGCTCTACCGTGCGGGTTCGGGAAGGGGCACATGCCGGCGGGATTCCAGATTATGGGGGCGCCGTTTACGGAGTCGATGCTGCTCGGGCTGGGCGAGGTTTACCAGTCGCGGACCCGGTTCCACAGGGAGCGCCCGCCGCAGTTCGCGTCGTAGGCGGGGCGGCTCATTCGAGGGCCCTCCAGAGATACCAGCTGGCCACGGTGCGGTAGGGACGCCAGCGCTCGCCGCGCCGGGCGACCGATTCGGGCTTGGGCATCTCGCGTCTGCGGAACGCGCGCTGGAACCCCTTGCGCACCCCGTAGTCGTGGATGGGGAGCACGTCGGGCCGGCCCAGGCGAAACATCAGGAACATCTCCGCGGTCCACCGGCCGATTCCCCGCACGACGATGAGGCGCTCGACGATCTCCTCGTCCTCCATCCTGCGAAGGCGCGCCATGGCGGGGACGGTCCCGTCGAGCGACTTCGCGGCGAGATCCCTGAGGGCGGCGCACTTTCCCCTCGAGAGGCCCGACTCGCGGAGCACCGTGTCGGACGCCTCGATCACCTGCTCGGGATGGGGAAACAGCCCGCCGCCGACCCGATCGCGGAAGCGGCCCGCGATCGTCTCCGCGGCGCGCCCGCTGATCTGCTGGTAAATGACGCTCTCGCAGAGGGCCTGGAAGGGCGTCGCGGCGCCGTCGAGTCTCATCCGGAACGGCCCGACCCGATCGATCAATTCCTTCAAACGAGGGTCCCGCTCACAGAGGTGCGATACGGCGGCCTCCGCGTCGAAGCGCACGTTCGTTCCCTTGATCCTGGAAGATCGTCCTGGCATGGATACCCTATTGTACCCATAGAGGTCTGCCCGGCATACTGATGGCCATGGAACTGGCCGAAAAACTCCGGGTGAAGCCCGGGCGCAAGGTAGCCCTCTCCGACTACGACACCGACGCTACCCCAGGGTACAAGCAGAAGCCGGACACCGACGGGGACCTCGAGAAGAGCACCTCGAAGCTCGCCGAGCTTCAGTATCGTCTCTACGCCGAGAACAAGCGCGCCCTGCTCATCGTGCTCCAGGCCATGGACACCGGCGGGAAGGACGGCACCATCCGCCACGTCATGTCGGGACTCACTCCCACCGGGTGCGTCGTCAAGTCTTCCAAGGTGCCCACCGACGAGGAGCTGAGCCACGACTACCTCTGGCGCATCCACCACGCCGTTCCTCCGAGGGGGGAATTCGGCATCTTCAACCGCTCCCATTACGAGGACGTGATCGTCGTGCGCGTGCACGACCTCGTGCCGCGCTCGGTCTGGGAGAAGCGTTACGACGAGATCAACGCGTTCGAGCGGCACTTGGTCCAGAACGACGTGACGATCCTCAAGTTCTTCCTGCACATCAGCAAGGAGGAGCAGAAGAGAAGAATCCAGGAGCGGATCAGGGATCCCGAGAGACGCTGGAAGCTCACGCCCTCCGATTTCAAGGAGCGCAAGCATTGGGCCGAGTACCAGCGCGCCTATGAGGACGCGATCTCGAAGTGCTCCACGAAGTGGGCTCCCTGGTACATCATTCCGGCCGACAAGAAGTGGTTCCGGAGCCTCGCCGTGTCGCGGATCATGATCGAGACGCTCGAGTCGATGAAGATGAAGTTCCCTAAAGCCTCCTTCGATCCAACGAAACTCAAGCTTCGTTGAGTGGTGTTCGCGGCCCGGGACCGCTCGGGCGGCGGGTCGCGCGGGTCGGCCCGTTCCCACGCCGCATCCCCTTCACCCTCTTTTTCGAAATGGCGATCCTCGCGGTCGCGCTCTGGAACGGCTCCGCGCAGGGGCGGCTGAGCGACGATCTCCGGCGCGCGTGGGGATTCGGCCCGCTCTATTTCTGGCGCGAGCACTGGCACACGCTCGCGACCAACACGTTCTTCGTTCGCAACGCGATCATGCTCCTGGGCATGATGCTCTTCGTCGCCGCGTCCGTCGGCGTGTACGAGTGGCTCGCGGGCACGCGGCGCGCGTTCCTGGTCTTCTGGGCCGCCAACGTCATCACGCTTCTCGTGACCGCCGCGCTGGTGGTCTACCCCATGCATCTCGCCGGCGTGCCGCAGCGCTGGGATTGGGCGCCCACGGGGGACGTGGGCGCGAGCTTCGGGGGATTCGGTTGCCTGGGGGCATGGATCACGGGCGTGGCGGGCGCGCGAAAGCGGCTCGCCCTCGTGGCCGTTGTCGCCGCGGGGCTCCTGGCGAAGTTCCTCCTCCTGCCCGAGATCTTCGGGGACGCGGGGCACTTGCTCGCGTTCCTGGCGGGAATGGTCCTGGGGTCCTGGTTCCGCTCCATCGCGGCTCCCGCCGTCGCGGCTCCGCGCCCAGGAGTTCGTTGAGCCGGAGAGGCCATCGTGGTATAGTCCTACCTTCCCCCGGGGCCCTTTCCTCGCGAATCTATCCGGCGGCGCGCGGAGACGGCCTGCTCTTGGCGACAGACGCGGTTTCACCTCTTCAGGAGGATCCCCAATGCCAAGGAAGCACAAGGCGGCTCTCTTGCTGGTCGCATCGGTCCTGCTGCTCTCAGCTCTCGCCCTGGTCCTCTCGAGCTGCAGCAAGGACCAGGGGTCCGCGCTCCGTTCACCGACCGGGTCCGCGATGTCGAACGTCGCGGGAGCGGCTCTCTCCGCCCACAGCTCGGCCGACGTTGCCCTGGCCGTGCGCGCCCAGAACGCGCACACGCCGGATCTCATGAAGATTCCGGACGTCATCGGCACCGGAACCGGCGTCGGAGCGAACGGCCATCTCGCCGTGCTCGTCCTCACCCGGCGCGCGGGTGTCGGCAACATTCCCACGACCGTCGACGGCGTTCAGACCGAAGTCCGCGTCGTGGGCGACGTCGTTCCGTACGCTCGGAGCAGCACGCTCCAGTGCGGCACCTCGACCGGAAACAACCTCGAGTGCGCGGCGGGAACGATCGGCGCGGTGGTCTTGAAGGGCGGGACCAAGTATCTGCTCTCGAACAACCACGTGTTCGCGCGCGAGAACGCCGCCAGCATCGGGGAGCGCGAGGACGCGCCGGGCCGGTACGACGGCAAGCCCAAGTGCGCCGTGACCCCGGCGTGCGGCACACTGGCGGACTTCCAGCCGATCAGCTTCGGCGGGAGCAACACCATCGACTGCGCGATCGCTCTGATGGACACGAGCCGGCCCACCGCCGTGACCCAGTCGGGCGGCTATACCGCTTCCTCGACCGTCGTGGCGCCGTCCGTCGGATTGGCGGTCAAGAAGTCGGGCCGCACTTCCGGGCTGACGCACGCCACCATCCAGGCAATCAACGTCACGATCCAGGTCGGCTACTCGGCGGGGGTCGCGACCTTCACCGGCCAGATCATGACCCAGGCCCAGTTCATCCGCTCGGGAGACTCCGGTTCGCTGATGGTGACCGAGACGGGGAACAACCCGGTCGGTCTCTGCTTCGCCGGCGGCTCGGGAGGCGCGTTCGCCAACCCGATCGGGCCCGTGCTCCAGAAGTTCGGCGCGTCGGTCGCGACGCAGTAGCGGCGGGAGTTTCAGAACACACGAAGTCCGGGGGAGGCCAGCCGCCGGGTGGCCTCCCTCTTTTTGTCATCTCTCGAGGTTCGTGAGCCCAGGTCAAGGAGGCCGTGCCAGGTGACCACAGCTGAGTCGATCCGCAACATCGCGATCATCGCGCACGTGGACCACGGGAAGACCACCCTCGTGGACGCGATGCTGAAACAGAGCGGCACCTACCGCGACAACGAGCGGATCATCGAGCGCGTCATGGACAGCATGGATCTCGAGAAGGAGCGCGGGATCACGATCATGGCGAAGAACACCTCCGTTCGCTACGAGGGGGTCAAGATCAACATCGTGGACACCCCGGGGCACTCCGATTTCGGCGGCGAGGTGGAGCGGGTGCTGAAGATGGTGGACGGCGTGATGCTGCTCGTGGACGCGTCGGAGGGGCCGTTGCCGCAGACGAGGTTCGTGCTGCGGAAGGCGCTCGAGCAGTCGCTCCCCGCGATCGTGGTCGTGAACAAGATCGACCGGCACGACGCGCGCCCGGAGGAGGTGGTGAACGAAATCTACGATCTCTTCATCGACCTGGACGCGAACGAGAGGCAGATCGAATTTCCCATTCTCTACGCGGTGAGCCGGGACGGCATCGCCAAGCACGCCCTCTCCGACTGCGGCACGGATCTGCGGCCTCTGTTCGACGAGATCGTGCGCAGCATTCCGCCTCCCCGCGCCCGCATGGAAGGAAAGCTCCAGCTCCTGGTGGCCAACCTGGATTATGACGACTATGTCGGCCGAATCGCGATCGGGCGGGTTTTCTCGGGTTCGATTTCGGTGGGAGACCAGGTCTCCGTCTGCAAGCTGGACGGGAGCGAGATGAAGACGAAGATCACGCAGCTCTACACCTTCGAGGGATTGAAGCGGGCCCCCGTCCAGCAGGCGGGCGTCGGGGAGATCGTCTCGCTCGCCGGCATCGAGGGGATCTACATCGGAGAAACCATCTCCTCGCTCGAGGAGCCGGTGCGGCTGCCTCCCATCACGGTTGACGAGCCGACGATCTCGATGATCTTTTCCGTGAACAACTCGCCGTTCGCGGGCCGGGACGGGCGCTACGTCACGTCGCGCCAGGTCCGGGAGCGCCTCGTGAAGGAGACGCTCGGGAACGTCTCGATCCGGGTCGAGGACGCCGAGGGCCCGGACGGCTCCAGGGTTTCGGGCCGGGGCGAGCTGCAGCTCGCGATCTTGATCGAGATGATGCGGCGCGAGGGGTTCGAGATGCAGGTCAGCAAGCCCGAGGTCATCACGCGCGAGGTGGACGGCCGCCGGCTGGAGCCCTTCGAGCTGGTCGTGGTCGATGCGCCGGAGACCTTCATCGGCGTGATCACCGAGGCGCTGGGCCGCCGCAAGGGCCAGATGACCAAGATGGTGAACCACGGCAAGGGAGGCGGACAGCACCGGGTGCGGATGGAGTTCGAGGTGCCGACGCGCGGGCTGATCGGGTTCCGCTCCGAGTTCCTGACCGACACGAAGGGGACCGGCCTCCTGAACACCCTTTTCCTCCGCTGGGGGGAATGGCAAGGGACGATCACGAATCGGTTAACCGGGGCGCTCGTGTCCGACCGCATGGGGCACGCCACGCCGTACGCGCTCTACAATCTCCAGGAGCGCGGCGAG
>JBGPHU010000016.1:0-25562 GCA_041484545.1 Candidatus Eiseniibacteriota bacterium
CGTCACCATCAACGAGCCCTTTTTCGTCGGCCATTTTCCGGGCCATCCCATCATGCCCGCCGTTCTCATCATCGAGGCGATGGCCCAGTGTGGCGGGGTTCTGCTCTTGAACTCGTCGTATCAACCGGAGGAGAAGCTGGTTTACTTCATCGGCATCGACCGGGCCAAGTTCCGGAAGCCGGTGCGACCCGGGGACCAGCTACGATTCGAGCTCACGCTCCTTCGCCTGAAATCACGCATCTGCAAAATGGAGGGGAAGGCCTACGTCGATGGAGACCTCGTCGCGGAAGCAGAGCTTCTCTCAAGCATTGTCGATCGCGATTCCTGAAGCGGACGGACTGACCGGCACCTGGGCGCGCGTTCCGGGCTCCGTCGTTCCGTTCCCCGAGCCTCATAGCGGGCCGCCCGCGGTGCATCCCACCGCCATCGTGGCCAAGGGGGCCGAGCTCGGCGCGGGCACGGTGATCGGGCCGTTCGCCTACATCGGGCCGCGCGTGCGGCTGGGCGAAGGCACCCAGGTCGGTCTTCACGCGATCATCGAGGGCAGGACGACGATCGGCCCGCGCTGCCAGGTCCATCACGGGGCCGTGATCGGGAACATTCCCCAGGACCTCAAGTACCGGGGCGCGCCGACCGAAGTGAGGATCGGCAACGACACGATCGTTCGCGAATACGCCACCATCCACGCGGCCACCGAGGAGGGTGAGGCGACCATCGTCGGGAACCACGTCCTCCTGATGGCGTACACCCACATCGCGCACAACTGCCGCATCGGAAACCACGTGATTCTTGCCAACACGGTGAATCTCGGCGGTCACGTGCGCATCGACGACTTCGCGATCATCGGAGGCGGGACCCCGGTGCATCAATTCGTGACGATCGGATGCCACGCCTTCGTGGGAGGCGCTTCCCGCGTGCCACAAGATGTTCCGCCCTACGTCAAGGTGGCGGGCAACCCGCTCCGCGCTTGCGGTCTCAATTCCGTCGGGATGGACCGCCGCGGCATCCCCGCGGAGGTGCGTCTGGAGCTGAAGCGGGCGTACCGGATCCTGTACCGGTCGCAGCTCAACGTCACTCAGGCGCTCACGCGCATTGCGCGGGAGCTGAAACCCTACCCCGAGATCCACGAGTTCATCGAATTCGTGCGCAGCTCGGAGCGAGGCATCGTGCGGTGAGCCGGCCCCGCGTGGGGGTGGTCGGGGTAGGACACCTGGGCCACCATCACGCGCGCGCCTGGTCGCGGATCGAGGGCGCCTCGCTGGTGGGGGCGTACGATCCGAATCCCTCCGCGCGGGAGCGCGTCGCGCGCGAGTTCAAAATCGAGATCGCCGAGTCGCTCGAGGCGCTCGCCGACAAGGTGGACCTGGTCTCGATCGCCGCGCCCACGCCGCTTCACGCGGAGCTGACCCACTACTGCCTTTCGCGCGGGCTCCACGTCCTCGTGGAGAAGCCCATGGCCCAGACCGCCGAGGAGGGGGAGTCCATGCTCGCCGCAGCTCGGGCGGGCGGGCGCGCCCTCTTCGTGGGGCAGGTCGAGCGGTTCAACCCCGCGGTACAGGCCGCCCGCCCCAACATCAAGTCTCCGCGGTTCATCGAGGCGCACCGCCTGGCCCCCATCGTGCCGCGCGGGATCGACGTGGACGTGATCCTGGATCTCATGATCCACGACCTGGACTTGGCACTCTGGCTGACGCGCTCGCGCGTGACCCAGGTGCTGGCCGTGGGCGTCCCGGTCCTCACGCCGCATATCGACATCGCCAACGCGCGGCTCACCTTCGCCTCCGGCTGCGTGGCGAACCTTACCGCGAGCCGGGTGTCCCGCGAGAAGATCCGGAAAATCCGTTTCTTCGAATCCAACGAATATCTCTCGATCGACTGCCTGAATCGGAGCGTGGAGGCGTATACCCTGAAGCCCGTGGACCAGGACGCGCCCGAGGATCTGCTCCGGAGAATCAAGCCCCTCGCGATCCAGGTCGATTCGCGCGATCCGCTCGAATCGGAGCTGACGCATTTCCTCGCCCTCACCAGCGAGCCCGAAGGCTCGTGGGAGGAGACCGAGGTCGCGCTCGACGCGCTCCGGGTCGCCGAGGAAGTGCGAGCGCAGGCGATGCGCAACCTCCCCCTGGGCGTCCCCGTCTGAGCTTTCCGCTTCTCATCCTGTCCGCGGGCGAGCCCTCCGGGGACCGCCTGGGAGCCGACTTGCTCCTGGCGCTCCGCGCCCGCGGGGTTCCGGTCGAGGCGGCGGGTATCGGAGGGCCGAAGCTCCGCGCCGCGGGCCTCCGCGCGGTCGTGCCGATGGAATCGATCTCGGTGATGGGCTTCGCCTCGCTCCTGGGCAAGCTACCCGAGATAAGGCGCGCCCGGAGCGGGATCGTCCGTCTCCTGACCGAGAATCGGGACGCCGTCTTCGTTCCGATCGATTCCCCCGGACTCCATCTCGGGCTCGCCCGGCAGGCGAAGCGGATGGGGCGGCGCGTGGTCTACTATGTCTGCCCGCAAATCTGGGCGTGGGGCGGCGGAAGGATCCGGCGCCTGCGTGAGGACGTGGATCTCACGCTTCTTCTCTTCTCCTTCGAGTCCGAGCTCCTGGCGCGGGAGGGCGTGGCGGCGCGATGGGTCGGCCATCCCGCCGGCGCGCTCGCGCCAGGCACGGCGGCCGAGCGCGTCGCGGCGAAGGAGGCTCTCGGAATCGCTCCGGCGGAGCGCCTGGTGGCCCTCCTGCCCGGAAGCCGGCGGGAGGAGGTGGCCCGCCACCTCGGGCCCATGCTCGACGGTACGGCGAGGGTCGCGGCGCACCTGGGGGCGCCGGTGCGCGCCGCGGTCAGCGACGCGGGCCAGGTCGAGGCGGCGCTTCGATCGCCCGGGACGCGCAGCGTGTGGGAGACTCTCGGCCCGCTCCGCTGGCGCGGGGACACGAAGGATCTCCTGCGCGCGGCGGACGCCGCGGTGGTCGCGTCGGGCACGGCGACCCTCGAGACGGCCGCGCTGGGCGTGCCACAACTCATCGTGTACAGGACCGGACGCGTCAATTACGAGATCGCCCGCCGCCTGGTGCGAATCCCCTCGATCGGGCTCGCGAATCTGGTTTCGGGCACCCGCGCCGCCCCGGAGCTGATCCAGGGCGAAGTGAACGGGCCGGGGATCGCCTCGGGGCTGGCGAAGCTCCTGGGCGACGACCGGGAGCGCGAGGCGCAGCTCCGCGCGTTCGCCTCGATCCCGGAGCGGCTGGGCGGGCCTGGTGCTGCGGACCGGGCCGCGGAGGCGCTGATGGAATTCGTGGCGAAGAAGGGCTCGCGGGCGTGATGCCGATCGGTCTTGCCGCCTACCGGAGCGCCACGACGCTCGTAGGCGCGGCCTCGCCCTTCCTGCGCGCCTTCGGGCGGCGGGGAAGCGCGTGGCGCTCCGCGTTCACGGGAGGGAGCGAGGACCTGGCGCAGGCCGCCGGGAGCGTATGGGTCCATGCGGCCTCCCTCGGCGAGGTGGTCGCCGCCCGCACCTGGATCGGGACACTCCTTGACGCGGGCCAGCGCGCGCCGGTGCTCCTCACCACCAGGACCCAGCGCGGACTCGCGCGCGCGCGCGAGGAGCTGGGAGAGCGGGTGATCGCCCGCGTGGCGCCGCTGGACCTCCCGCAGCTTATCCGCTCCTTTCTGCGCGCCTCCACGCCCTGGCGTCTCGACGTGATCGAGACCGAGGTCTGGCCGAACCTGATTCTCGAATCGAGACGGCGCAACGTGGCGGTCGTGTTCGTGAGCGCCTCGGTTTCCGAGCGAACGAGCGCGCGGCTTCGCCGCTGGGGGCTGGCCGGCAAGAGTCTCTTCGGCGAGGGTGTCTGGGTGCTCGCGCAGTCGGAGCGCCACGCGGAGCGATTCTCCTCGCTCGGCGTTCCCGCCTCGCGCATCGCGGTCACCGGGGACCTCAAGGCCGAGCCGCCCACGGCGTCCGCCTCGCGGGATCAGGCGGAGCGCGCCGCGGTCGTCTTCGGGAGCCTGAGGCCCGGAGAGGAGAAGGTTGCGCTCGCGATCGCCCGCGGCCTGGCGCGCGATGGGAGGCGGGCGCTGGTCGTGGCGCCCCGCCACGAGGAAGGGCGCACGCGCGTGCTGGCGGCGCTTGCTCGCGCGGGCGTTCCGGTCTCGGTGCGCCGGCAAGCGGATCGGGCCGGTGCTACGCTCCCGGAGTGGATCGCGGGGCTGGCCGCGGGCGCCTCCGGTCCGCATGTCGGAATCCTCGCGACCCAGGGGGAGCTTCCCCTGGCCTACGAATCGGCGGCGGTCGCGATCGTCGGCGGAACGTTCGCGCCCTATGGGGGTCACAACGCGCTCGAGCCGGCCGCGCGCGGGTGCGCGGTGGTGGCGGGCCCGCACGCGGGCGCGATCGGGGAAAGTCTGGAGGCTCTCGCCCGCGAGGAGGCTCTCCTCCGGGTGCCGGAGTCGGCGGATGGCGCGGAGGCGATCCTCTCCCTTCTCCGGAACCCGGACAGGCTGCGCGCCATGGGACGCGGCGCCGCGCGCGCTGCCGCCAAGGCCTCGGACTCGGCGCGACGCTCCCTCGAAGCGCTCGAGCGATTCGGGCTCACGCCGTGAGAGGAATCGCGGGAATGGTCGAGCGCTCGTGGTCAGGCGACGGCTCGCTGTCCTGGACGAAGGCGCTGCTCCCGCTCGCCGCGGGCTACGCCGTTATCTCCGGCGTCGCCCGAGCGCGGGCCCGCGCGACGCGGCGCGCGATCGAGGGCTGCCACGTGGTCGCCGTGGGAAATCTCACCGTCGGGGGCACCGGGAAGAGCACGATCGCCCGATGGCTCGCGACCGAGGCGGCCGCCTCCGGGGCCCGTGCTGCGGTTCTCCTGCGCGGTCACGGCGCGGAGGCGGCGCCGGCAGAGCGCGGCGTGGTGCCGGATTTCGCGGGGTATCCTCTGGAGAAGGCGATCGCGCGCTACGGCGATGAGGCGCTGGCGCTCCGGCGCAGCCTCCCGCGCGAGGTCGTTGTGGCGAGCGATCCGGACCGCATGCGAGCGGGGAGGGCGGCACGATCGGGTTACGGCGCGCGGGTCCTGATCCTGGACGACGGATGGGAGCAGGGAAGTCTGGCGTGGGACGAGCTCTGGGTGGCGCTCGATCCGCGGCAACCGTTGGGTAACGGATCGCTTCTTCCGGCCGGTCCGTTGAGAAGGCCGAAGTCGGCGATCCGCGAGGCCACGCGGATCGTGTTCGTGCTGGAGGAGCCGGGGGAAGAGATCCCGCAATCGACCGTCGCGTGGCTCGATCGCGCGGCGCCGGGGATCCCGCGCCTCAGCCTCCGGCGGGCGCTGCTCGGGGCGAGCCCGCCCGGGGCGACGGAGCGGCCGGAGATGCCGGCGCCCGGCGCGCGGGTCGCGCTGGTGTCGGGCATCGGAGCGCCTGCCCGGCTCACGCGCTTCATCCTGGCGGCGGGCCTGGATCTTCGATACCACGCGGTTTTCCCGGACCACGCGCGCTGGAGCGGCTCCTCGCTCCGGGCGGCGCTCTCACGAGGAGCGCGCGAAGGAGCGGAGGTGGCCCTGATCACCGAGAAAGACGAGCCGCGCTGGCCCGCGGATCTCGGCGGCGCGCTCCCGGTGCGCGTGATCCGGACCGGAATCGTGCCGCTGGTCCAGGGGGCGGCGCGATGAAGCGGTCCGGCAGGCTGGAAGCCGACGTCTTGGTCGTGGGGAGCGGGATCGCGGGTCTCTGTGTCGCGCTTCACGCCGCGCAGTATGCGCGCGTGCTGATCGTGACCAAGAGGGAAAGCCACGAGTCCAACACCAACTACGCCCAGGGGGGCATCGCCGCCGCGATCGGCGAGGACGATCAGCTCGAGCTGCACGAGCGCGACACCCTGATTTGCGGCGCGGGGCTCTGTGATCCCGAATCGGTGCGGGTCCTGGTCGAGGAGGGCCCGGGCGAGATCGCGCATCTGGTCTCGCTCGGGGTCCGCTTCGACCGGGACCCGAAGATGCCCGGAACGCTCGCGCTCGGGAGGGAAGGCGGGCATTCGCGCCGGCGCATCGTCCACGCGAAGGACCGGACGGGCCGCGAGGTCGAGACAAGGCTCCTGAAGCTCGCCGAGGTTCATCCGAAGATCTCGATCCTCGAGAATCACATCATGGTGGACCTGATCCTCGCGTCGAAGCATCTGGCCCGACGCAGGACCTCCCCCGAGCGCGACCGCGTCTGGGGCGCGTACGTGCTGGACCGCTCGAGCGGGAAGATCCGCGCGTGCGCGGCGCGCGCCACGGTGCTCGCGACGGGGGGCGCCGGGAAGGCTTACCTCTATACCACCAACCCGGACATCGCGACGGGGGACGGCCTGGCCGCGGCGTTCCGCGCGGGGGCTCCGGTCGCCAATCTCGAGTTCGTCCAGTTCCACCCGACGTGCCTCTTTCACCCTGACGCCAAGTCCTTTCTCATCTCGGAGGCCGTGCGCGGGGAGGGGGCCAAGCTCCTGACCACCGACGGGAAGCCGTTAATGCACCGCTACCACAAACTCGGCGACCTGGCGCCCCGCGACATCGTGGCGCGCGCCATCGACTCGGAAATGAAGCGACGCGGAGACAAGTTCGTGCTTCTCGATCTCGCGCGGCTCGGAACGAGGCTCCTCAAGAGACGCTTCCCGCACATCACGAGCCGGGTGCTCTCGTATGGGTACGACGTCTTCCACGAGCCGATCCCGGTCGTTCCCGCGGCCCACTACGTGTGCGGCGGGGTCGTGACCGATCTGGATGGACGCACCGCGATCCCGGGGCTCTACGCGTGCGGCGAGGTCGCCTGCACGGGCGTGCACGGCGCCAATCGGCTGGCGTCCAACTCGCTCCTCGAGGCTCTGGTCTTCTCGCGCCGCGCGGGGCGCGCGGTCCTGGACCAGCTCCTATCGGAAGGGCGGGAGCGTCCGCCGAGACTCCCGGCGTGGCGCACGAACGGCGCGATCACGCCCAAGGAGCAGGTGATCTTCGACCACAATTGGGATGCGCTACGGCGCATCCTATGGGACTATATGGGCATCGTCCGGAGCGATGAGCGGTTGAAGCGGGCCGCCACCATGGTCGGCGCGCTGCGCGACCAGATCGAGCGGGATTACTGGCGTTACCGGCTCGACAGCGATCTGGTCGAGCTCCGCAATATCGGCCTCGTGGCGGACCTCATGGTTGCCTCCGCGCTGCGGCGCAAGGAAAGCCGCGGGCTGCATTACAATGTCGACCACCTCCGGACTCTCGACCGATTCCGTAAGGACACCATCCTCACCCGTCGGGACGTGCGCTGATATGGCCTCCGATCTCGAAAACGCGATCCTGGACGTCGCTCAGAAGTTCGGGCGCTACAAACCGAACGCGTATCGCTTCACGCTCGACGCCGTGGGCTTCACGGTCCAGGGCTTGGGCGAGGTGCGCCACGTGAGCGGCGAGGAGCTGCTGGACGGAATCCGGCGACTCGCCCTGGACCGGTTCGGCCCCATGGCGAAGGTGGTATTCGAGCAGTGGGGGATCGTCAAGACGGAGGACTTCGGGCGGATCGTCTTCCAGCTGGTCGACGAGGGCCTGCTGGGAAAGACCGAGCAGGACACGATGAGCGATTTCTCGCGAGGCTACGACTTCAACGAGGCTTTCGTGCGGAATTTCGACTGGCTCGGCCGGATCGGAGAGCCGAACGATCCCGCCGCCTGACATGGTCCCGCTCCGGCCGCCCACCCTGTGAGACGCGAGAGCACGTCCCTACGTCTGCTCCGCTATTTGCGTCCCTACCGCGGCCGGCTGATTCTCACCGCATTCCTGATGTTCGGGTTCGCCCTCTCGAGCGGAATCACGATCGGAATGATCTCGCCGTTCGTGAAGATCCTGTTCACGCCGCGTCCGGCTCCGGCGGTTGCCGATTCGACGCTGGCCGCGGGTGCCGCGGGCGAGAAGGCCATGCTCCAGACCGTGACGGGAGGGACGTCCGGGGGCGCCGCCTCCGCGGGCCCGGCGGCGAAGGGCGTCCCGGCGCGCTTCACGGCGTGGAAGCAATCCCTCCGCACCTGGTTCGAGCATTTCTTCCTGACCGGGAATCCCCTGCGCTCGCTCACGCGGATCTGTCTCGCGCTCCTGGTCGTGTTCCTGCTCAAGAACGTCTTCGATTATCTGCAGAGCGTGCTCACGGTGTGGGTGGAGCAGGCGGTCGTGCGCGACATCCGAAACGAGCTCTACGCGCACCTCCACGACCTCTCCCTGTCCTTCTTTCACACACGCCGCACCGGCGCGCTCCTCTCCCGCCTCACCAACGACATCTCGCTGGTCCGCGGCGCGCTCGCCGCGGGATTCAGCAACCTGATCAAGAGCGCGCTGCTCCTCGTGGTGTGCCTCTTCTGGGTATTCTTCACGTCCTGGCGGCTCGCCCTTCTCTCGCTCCTCGTGATCCCGCCCTCGCTCTCGCTCATCGTCTGGCTCGGCCGGAAGCTCCGCCGGCGGAGCACGATCACGCAGGAGCGGATGGCGGACCTGAACGCGATCCTCTCGGAGACGCTGGGCGGGATGCGCGTCGTGAAGGCGTTCTCGATGGAGGAATTCGAGAAGCGCCGCTTCGCCGCGTCCGCCGGCGACTACTTCCGCGCGTTCGTGAAGCAGCGGAGGATCGGCGCCATGGCGAGCCCCGTGTCGGAATATCTCGGCGTCGTGGCGGCCACGGCCGTGCTCTGGTATGGAGGGCACGAGATTCTCCTCCAGCGGGCGCTCGAGCCGCAGCAGTTCTTCATTTTCCTTTTCGCGATGCTCCAGCTCATGAGTCCGCTCAAGTCGCTGAGCAACGTGAACGCCACCCTCCAGGAGGGGCTCGCCGCGGCGGTGCGCATCTTTGGGATCTTGGACACGGAGCCCGCGATCGTGAGCCGTCCGGGCTCTCAGACGGCTTCGGGCATCCGGAATGGAATCGAGTTCGAGCGGGTGAGCTTCCGCTACGGAACGGGGCCGGAGGTCTTGCGCGACGTGTCCTTCTCGGTGCGCGCGGGGGAGGTGGTCGCGCTGGTGGGTCCGAGCGGCGCGGGGAAATCGACCCTCGTGGACATGGTGGCGCGGTTCTACGATCCGACCGAGGGCAGGATTCTCCTCGACGGGTTGGATCTCAGGGATTACGACGTGGGCTCGCTCCGCCGGATGATGGGGATCGTCACCCAGGATCCGCTCCTCTTCAACGACACGGTGGCGCGAAATATCGCGTACGGCGTTCTCGACGCGGATCCGGAATCGATCCGGAGGGCGGCGGTCGCGGCCAACGCCGACCATTTCATCCGCGAGATGCCGTCGGGTTACGAGACGAAAGTCGGAGAGCGCGGCATGCGGCTCTCGGGGGGCGAGCGGCAGCGCGTCGCGATCGCGCGGGCGATTTTCAAGGACCCGGCGCTCCTCCTTCTCGACGAGGCCACGTCGAACCTCGATTCCGAATCCGAGCTTCTGGTTCAGGAAGCGCTCGAGGTGCTCTTCGAGGGGCGCACGGTCTTCGTCATCGCCCATCGACTTTCCACCATCCAGCGCGCCGACCGCATCCTGGTCCTGGATCAGGGCCGGATCGTGGAGACGGGGACCCACGCCGAGCTTGTGAATCGCGCGGGTCTCTACCAGAAGCTCCACCGGCTCCAGTTCCGCTTGGCGGAAAGCGCGCCCGAGGCGCTCTCCGGGCTGCCGGGCGCGCTCGCCGCGGACCAGGCGGGGTAGCCCGCGTGCCGCATCGCCGCGCGGCGGCGGTCGTCCGGTTCTCCTCGCTGGGCGACATCCTCCTGGCCGCCCACGTCCCCAGCTTTCTCAAACGGGAGGACTCCGGGCGTCGCGTCCTCTTCCTCACGAAGACCCGCTACATGGATCTCCTTCGGGGCCATCCCGACATCGACCGGGTCTACGCCGTGACCGACGGGCGCCCCGACCTCGCGGCGCCCGCCACGGCCGGAGTGACCGGATCGATCGGCGACCTGATCGCCGCGATGCGGGCGGACGGCGTCGAGGAGATCGTCGATCTCCACCAGAATCTGCGCTCCGCCCGGGTCCGCGCCTCGTTTCCCGGCGCGAAGCACCGGCTCCCGCCCAAACACGCGCTCAGGCGCCGTCTCTGGGTGTACGCGCGCTTTCTCCACCCGGAGCCCGTGCCGCCTCTGCTGCGCACATACCGGGAGCTGACCGGGCTCAAGCCGGAGGCCGCGCTTACGCCCTGGCTCCGCCGCGCGCTCTCCGACGCGGAACGAGCGCGCGGTCTGGAACGCGCGGGAAGCGAGGGCCGGATGCGCGGATTCATCCTCATGGGCCCGGGCGCGCGGTGGGACACCAAGCGCTGGCCCGCGGGGAGCTTTGTCCGGCTCGCGGAGCGGATCGAGCGCGATCTCCAAGTCCGCTCGGCCTTCGCGATCGAGCCGGGAGCGCGGGTGCCCGCGGAAATCGAGGCGTTCGCCGCCTCGCGCGGCGAGGCGACCATCGCGGCCCCGTTCCGCGAGCTGGCGGCGGTGGCGTCGCACGCGCTCGCGATCGTGTCGAATGACTCGGCCGTGCTCCATCTCGGTCCGGCGCTCGGAGTCGCGGCCGTCGGAATCTTCGGGGGCACCGTCCCCGAATTCGGATTCGCGCGGCAGGGATCGCATGACGAGGCGGTGGGGATCGGGCTCTGGTGCCGGCCCTGCGGCGTGCACGGGAGGGCCCGCTGCCCCCTGGGACACCACGCATGCATGCGGGATCTCGACCCGGATCTCGTCTACGCCGCCCTCGCGCGCGCGCTCGGCGCCTCCGCCGGCGCTCGCGGCGACACTCCGGTCACGCCGGATCGCATGCGCGCGGGAGCGCAAGCGTGAGCGAGCGCGAGCGCGTCCTCATCACGAGCTCCGACCCCGAAGGGCTGGCCCGGGCTGTCGAGGGTCTTAGCCGGGAGCCCCTTTCCTGGTTCCGGCTCGACGCGCCCGGATTCGACCAGGCGACGATCTGGTTCTGCGCGGGAGCGCCCCCCGAATCGGCCCTGACGCTCCCGAAGCTGCGTTGGATCCAGAGCGGGTGGGCAGGCGTCGACAACTGGTTCTCGCGGCCGGAGTGGACCGGGGAGGTCGAGCTCACCCGCACGGTGGGCGACTTCCCGCAGCGCATCGCGCAGCACGTCCTGGGCTATCTCCTCGCGCGCTCTCTGCGGGTCGACACGGCACTGCGCGAGATGGCCGAGCGAAGCTGGAAACGCTGGACGCCCGACTCGATCGCCGGAAAGAATCTTCTCGTGGTCGGGATGGGCGCGATCGGAGCCGAGGTGGCCGCGGTCGCGAGCGCCTTCGGGATGCACGTCGACGGGGTGACGCGAAGCACGGCGGCCCCGGGACGGAGGCCGCCCGACGCGCCGGAGACCCGCGACCTGCCCGGGCTCTTGGCCGGGGCGGACTTTGTCGTGAATCTTCTCCCGCTCACCGCGGAGACGGAATCCTTCTGGAACGCGGAGCGGTTCGCCGCCATGAAGCAGGGCTCCACGTTTCTGAACGCGTCCCGCGGGGGAACGGTGGACGAGAAGGCGCTCCTGCGCGGGCTCGGAAGGCGGCGCCCCGGATTCGCGATCCTGGACGTGTTTCGCGAGGAGCCGCTGCCGCCCGAGCATCCGCTCCGGGGGCGGGATGACGTCTGGATCACGCCGCACGTGGCCGGCATCAGCACGATCGAGTCTTTGGCGCGGGACTTCGCGGAGAATCTGGTGCGTTTTCGCGCGGGAGAGACGCTGCGGAACCGGGTCGACCGGGAGCGGGGGTACTGAGCCTCGGGGCGATCGGGAAAGCACTTGATTCCCCGCATCCCTCTCCCATAATCCGATTCGAAACCATGCACGACCTGAAGCGAGAGGAGAATCCCCGGTGACCCTCGAAGCCGCCACACGAACGCCGGTCAAGACCGACCGCATGTGGGCCATCGAGAAATCGAAGCCCGAGTCTGGGCTCTGGCGCATCCAGGCGCCGATCCCATCGGGCGGGCCCAAGGACGTCCGCATCCGGGTGACCGCCTTCGCGATCTGCGGCACCGATCTTCATATCGTGGACTGGGACCGCTGGGCGGCCTCGCGCATCAAGACCCCGCTCGTCTTCGGGCACGAGTTCACCGGAGTGGTGGAATCGATCGGATCCGATGTGAAAGCGGTGAAGCCGGGGGACCGCGTCACCGGCGAAACCCATGTGTACTGCGGCCTCTGCTACGCCTGCCGCCGCGGGCTCCAGCATCTGTGCGAAAGAGTTTCGATCCTGGGCGTGGACCGCCAGGGAGCCTTCGCCGATTACGTGGTCCTGCCCGAGCAGAACGTGTGGAAGCTCCATCCCGACATCCCCGAAGAGATCGCGGCGATCCACGATCCGCTCGGGAACGCGGTGCACACCGCGCTCGCGGGTCCCGTCGCCGGGCTCCGCTTCTCGGTTTTCGGCTGCGGCCCGATCGGCTGTTTCGCCGTAGGCGTGCTGAAGGCTTCGGGCGCAGCCTGGGTGGCGGCCGTGGACAAGAACCCGCTCCGGCTTACGCTCGCGGCGCGCATGGGCGCGGACCTGATCTTGAACGTGGAGCGTGACGCCGTTGTGAAGCGCATCCTCGAGGGGACGAACGGCCGCGGCGTGGACGGCATGCTGGAGATGTCGGGGCATCCGGGCGCCTTCCGCGACGGGTTCGAATCGCTCGCGAACGGCGGACGCGTCTCGCTCCTCGGCATTCCCAGCAAGCCGCTCGAGATCGACGTGGCGAAGGAGGTCATCTTCCGGGGCGCCCAGGTGCAAGGCATCAACGGAAGGCTCATCTTCGACACCTGGTACCGGATGGAAGCTCTCCTCCTGAGCGGGAAGCTCGACGTTCGTCCCGTGCTCACGCACGTGCTCGGCTGGTCCGACTTCGAAGAGGCGGTGGAGCTGCAACGCTCCGGCAAGGCCGGGAAGATCGTGCTCAAGCGGGACCATCCGTGAGCGCGGGACCGGTCACCGCGAGCCCGCTCCAGTACCTGGACGAGGTCCTGACCCAGCTCAAGCGGGACGGTCTCTACCGGAATCTCCGCCAGCTTACTGGAGAGCAGCTCGCGCGCGCCCGCTTCGACGGACACGACGTCATCAATCTCTCCTCGAACAACTATCTCGGCCTCACGACACATCCCAGGCTCCGCGAAGCGGCGCTCCGGGCGGTGCGGGAGCTCGGAGTCGGGTCGGGCTCGGTGCGCACCATCGCGGGCACGATGGATCTGCACATGGAGCTGGAGCGCCGGATCGCGGTGTTCAAGAAGACCGAAGCCTCGGTGGTCTTCCAGAGCGGATTCGCGGCGAACGCCGGCACGGTCTCGGCCCTGCTCGGGAAAGGGGACCTGATCCTCTCCGACGAGCTGAATCACGCCAGCATCATCGACGGCGCGAGGCTCAGCCGGGCCGACATCCGCGTGTTTCCGCACCGGGACGTCCATGCGCTGGGCCGGCTGCTCGAGGAGACGCGCGCCGTGAAACGGCGGCTCGTGATCACCGACGGCGTGTTCAGCATGGAGGGCGATATCGCGCCCCTGCGGGAGATCGCGGCGCTCGCCCGGACGCACGGCGCGATCATGATGATCGACGACGCGCACTCGAGCGGCGTGCTGGGCCGCGCGGGGCGCGGGACCGTGGATCATTTCGACGTGCACGGACAGGTGGACGTACAGGTCGGGACGCTCTCCAAGGCGATCGGGGTCCTGGGCGGGTACGTTTGCGGGTCGAAGAGCCTGATCGAGTACCTGTACCACCGGGCCCGTCCCTTTCTCTTCAGCACCTCGCATCCTCCGGCCGTCGCGGCCGCGTGCCTCGCCGCCTTCGACGTGCTCGAGGAGGAACCCGAGCGGATCGAGCGGCTCTGGGCGAACACGAAGCGCTTCAAGGCGGGGCTCTCGCGGCTCGGCTTCAACACCGGATCGAGCGAAACCCCGATCACGCCGATCCTTGTCGGAGACGCGGATCTCGCGATGCGCTTCTCCGACCGGCTCTTCGAGCGGGGGGTCTTCGCGCAGGGGATCGGCTATCCCACCGTCGCGAAGGGGAAGGCTCGGCTCCGCACCATCGTCACCGCGACGCACGTGGACGAAGACCTGGATCGGGCGCTCTCGGTCCTGGGCGACGTCGGCCGCGAGCTGAGCGTCGTCCGCTAGGGCGCGGCCCGGTGGCGCGCCCGCTCTTAGTCCGTCTTCCGAACTGGCTCGGCGATCTGATCCAGGCCATGCCGGTGATTCGCGCGGCCGCTTTGGACCCCGCGCGCCCGGCCGTCTTCGTGGGTCCTTCGGCCTTCGGGCCGCTTCTCACACCGCGGTTCCCGTCGGTCCCGTTCATCCCCTGGTCGCGCGACCGGCGGTTCGCCGCCGCGGCCTCGATCCGGCGCCACCGCCCGGGTGTAGCGCTCCTTCTCACCGATTCGCTCTCCTCGGCCATCCTCGCGGCACTTTCCGGAGTGCCGCGGCGCGTGGGATACGCGGCGGAATTCCGCGGGCCACTCCTCACGCGGCGCGTGCCGCGGACGGCGGCGCCGCGCTCGCGGCCGCGCGTCGAGGAGTACGCGGCGCTCGCCCGCGCGGCGGATCTTGAGGTCGAGGAATCCCTGCCGCGGCTTACGGCGCTGGAAGGAGAGCGCGAGCGCGCCGCGACACTCCTGCGCGAGGCGGGATTTCCAGGAGGCACGTTCGTTGTGTTGGCGCCGGGGGCGAGCTACGGGCCCGCCAAGCGCTGGGATCCCGAGAACTTCGCCACGGTGGCCCTGGCGCTCCTGGCCCGGGACGGCACGCGCTCCATCCTCGTGGGATCGAAGGAGGACGCCGGGCCTTCGGCCGCGGTCGCGCGGCTCGCCGGCCAGGCCGCCCTGGACCTCACAGGCGCGACCGATCTACCCACGCTCGCGGGACTTCTCGACCTGTCGGTGCTCGCCGCCTCCAACGACTCGGGCGTGATGCATCTGGCCGCGGCGCTGGGGAAGCCCACGGTGGCGGTCTTCGGGTCCACGAGCCCTGTCTGGAGCGCAGCCCTGGCGCCCTGGGTTCGCGCTCTCTACGCCGCGTATCCCTGCTCGCCTTGTTTTCGCCGCACGTGTCCCATCGGATACGGATGCCTGCGATCGATCGACGCGTCGCGCGCGATCGGCGCGGCCGAGGAGCTGCTCCAGACTTCGTGGTAAGGCGTTTGGAGGGGCTCAGGAGGGGCGTCGGGGGCGGTCTTCGCTCGGCGGGGGTGCCTTCTACCGGCGCGCGATCTTCCGGTAGGTCGCTCCGTCGCTCTCGTACTGGAAGCGTTTCACGAACGAGGAAACCGCGGAAGAGGGCAGGAGCCCCTCGCGGGACAGCGCCCGAAGCTCCGTGGGATAGCTCCCCCGGACCGACCGGTAGATCTCGAGCGCGGTCTCGAGCCGCTGGGAATCGTCCACCGACGAGGCGGCCTCCGGGGCGCGCCATACCGCCCGCCCCGCCTGCTCGTAGAGCACCGGCGTCGCCCATCTTCCGATCGCGAACGAGAGGGCGAGGAAAACGACCGCGACCGGAACCGCCATGCTCCGGCGGGGAGGCGCCACCGTCTCCTTGACGATCGGGGCGACCTTCGCGGGCGCGGCTCCCAGCGAGACCTCGATCACGCCGAGCTCGAGAAGATGATGCAGCGCCTCGTAGACCTCGAACTCCACCAGCTTGGATTGCGCGATGATGTCGCGGACCGGCCTCAAGCCATCGACGAGCGGGAGCACGCGCTGCTCGGGCGTTGTCATCTCCTTGGGGGGCATCGCGAGCGCCTTGGGACGGAGCACCATGGCCGGCGAGGAGAGGAGCTGCTTGTAGCGGACGATCTCGTCCAGGCGCCGCATGGACTCCATGAGGAGCCCCTCGGTGTTGAGCCGCACGTTCGCCGCGAACTTGGGGACCGTGCGCGCGTCTCCCGAAAAATGGTACGTGCCCTGCTTCCAGGTGAGAAGCTGGTGCATGGTGTCCTGGATCTGGTCCTGGATTCCGAGCGCGAGTTCCTCGCCCGTGAGGTAGTTCCCGCTCAGCAGCACGTCCGTCAGCTCGCGGCGGCTCTCCGCCTCGATCGTCTCGATCTGCTTGAGCTGCGCCTCGGTGATGCGTCCGGTCTGGGTCAGGAAGGCCTTCAGCGGGTCGCGCGCGTTCCGGCGACGATCCCGGGTGGAGACCACGCGTCCGCCGTCGAAGAAGATGACCGCGACATCGTTGCTCGACGTGAGCTTCAGGACGCCGGATTTCTGCTGGACCGCGATCAACTGGAGGATCTCGGGAAGACTGAAGTCGTCGAGATTGCCCTGGAGCGCCATGCTACCGCCTTCCCGCTTCGGCCTTCGCCGCCGCGGGACGCCCCGCGGCCCGGCCGATGGAATGGGTGATGCTCGGGGCCTTGTCCGTGGTCTTCGCGTAGTACCGCGCGACCGTGATGACATAGGTGAGCGCGAAGAGCAGGGCGAGGGGAATCCGCTTCGCCCAGCCCCCGGAGGCGACCGGCAGCACGTCGGTCGATGGTACGAGGGCGCCGTTCGCGATCACCAGCATCGCGGCGGCCACCATGATCATGATGGCGAAGAAACCGCTGAGGCTCGCGCCGCGCAGCATCTGCCCCGCGCCCGGAAGCAGGAACGTCGTGGCCGTCTCGCGGAAGGTTCTGCGCCGGGCCGCGCGGCTGCCACGGCCCGTGAGCAGGAGCCGCGTGAACTCCATCGACTTGAGATCCCTCACCGCGCCGTAGCACCCCTCGCAGAAGGCGCGCTGCTGCATGCGGAACACGCATCGGCGGCAGACCACCTTCTGGCAGTTGGAGCAATGAAGGGTGGGGAGCGCCCTCCCGGTCAGCTGCCCGACTCCCGCGAAGAGGAGGAACAGGGCCACGAGAAAGAAGATCGAGAAGGGCGGCGGCGGCAGGAGCGAGAGCACGAATCGGAGATAGGGGTTGTTCTGCGTCGCGACGAAACCGCGCTCGGGCGCCGTTCGGCGGGCCAGATCCCAGAACGCCTCGATGGGAGGCATCGCCTCCATGACGGTGCGGTTCAACTGGGGCGCGCTGATCCGCGTAATGTCCCGGACCCGGTCGAACGCGAGCGAGGTGGCGGTCGACTGCTCGCGGTTGGCCTCGGTGAACATGAGCTGCTTGGTGAAAGTCTGCGCCAGATTGAAATGCGGCTCGGCGGCCTGAGGCGCCGCCTTCGCGGCGGCTTCGTACGATTGGCGGGCGCGGACGTAGTCCTCGCGGGCGAAATAGACGTTCCCGAGATTCACCAGGGACCAGGCCGAGCCGGGTCGCAGCGCGTCCGCCTGGGTGAGCTGCCGCTCCGCCGCGTCGAAGTCCCCCTCGCGCCTCGCGAGGGTTCCCAGCGTGAAGGGATAGAGAGGCTCGGAGGGATCCCTCATGGCGAGCGCCTGGAGCGCGCCCCGGACCTCGGCGTCGGCGCCGGCGTGGAGCGCCCGGTCCACGAGAAGGCTCGGCTCCTCGAGACTCGGGGGGCCCGCCCACGGGGCCACCATCGCCGCGGAGGTCACGAGCGCGACCGAGGAGACGACGAAGAGCCCTACGAGGACCCCCTCGCGCCGCCCTATGCGGAACGAGAGGAGGCCGGCATACACCGTCGCCGTGGGAATGGGGCCGAGTCCCCAGAGCAGGGGAGAGAGCGCGATCAGGGTCGCGCCCGCGTTCGCCAGCGCCCCCTTCGAGCGGCCCGTGAGCTCGGTGACGACGTGGATCAGGTGGGGCAGATGCCGAAGCGTGATGCCCACGACCGCGAAGAGCAGACCCAGGGTCCACACCACCAGGAACCCGGTGACCGTGTTCGCGAGCAGATAGCGCTGCCAGGTATAGTTCCGGCCCACGATCCGGAAGGCCTCCCCGAGCTCGCCGACCGCGCGCCCCGGATTCCGGAACGCGACCTCGCGGGCCAGCGTGAAATGGGGGTCGGGATACGCGGGATCGAATTCCGCGGCCGCGGAAAGAAGCCGCTGCCCCTCGTCGGCGTTGCCCGCGCGGAGCGCCAGGAGCGCCTCGCGATAGCGGGCCTGCGCGGGGGCGAGCGCGCGAATCTGCCCCGCATCGCGCATATGCTCCAGCTCCTGCTGCACGGCTTCCGTGCCGGCGTACGCGAGCGCGCGGGGTGCCGAGGCGGGATCGATGGGAGCGAGCGACGCGAGCGCGAAGAGCGCCGCCGCCGCGGGAAGGAGCGCGTGGATCGATGCGCGTCGATGGCTCGAGGGCGAGAGGTGCGCCACGGCCGCAACTTATGTTCCCCGTGAAGGTAGTGTCAAGGGAAATGTCCCCCGGCCATGGTATCCTCTGCCTCGAACCCGGCCTCTCGGCCCGGCATTCCATCGGAGGATTCGTCATGAACGGCTCGGCGACCCGCATCGGGGCGCTTCGGAATCGAATCGGCGAGGAAGTGCGCATTCAGGGCTGGCTCTACAACCGTCGCTCGAGCGGAAAGCTCGAATTCCTCCTCGTGCGCGACGGGAGCGGAACCGCGCAGTGCGTGGCCGTGAAGGCGGAGCTTCCCGAGGAGGTCTTCGCGAAGTGCGCCGCGATCACCCAGGAGTCATCGCTCCGGGTGACCGGGGTCGTGCGCGAGGACAAGCGCGCGCCGAGCGGCGTGGAGCTATCCCTTCGCGACATCGAGATCGTCGGGACGAGCGTCGAGTTTCCGATCACGCCCAAGGAGCACGGTCCGTCCTTCCTCCTCGACAAGCGGCACCTCTGGATCCGCTCGCCCCGTCAGGCGGCGATCCTCAAGGTGCGCCACACGCTCGTCCAGGCGTGCCGCGAATGGCTCAACGCCGACGGATTCATTCTCGCCGACGCGCCGATCTTCACGCCGGCGGCGTGCGAGGGGACGACGACGCTCTTCGAGACCCAGTATTTCGACGAGAAGGCGTACCTGACGCAGAGCGGTCAACTCTACAACGAGGCCACCGCGATGGCCTTCGGAAAGACCTACTGTTTCGGTCCCACCTTCCGGGCGGAGAAGTCCAAGACGCGGCGGCATCTGATCGAATTCTGGATGGTGGAGCCCGAGGTGGCGTTCGCCACCCTCGACGACGTGATGGGCTTGATCGAGCGCTTCGTCGAGGGGATCGTCGGCCGCGTGCTCGAGGAGCGCCGCGAGGAGCTGAAGATATTGGAAAGGGACATCTCGCACCTGGAGCGGGTCCGCGCGCCCTTTCCGCGTCTCTCCTACGAGGACGCGGCCCGCGCTCTACAACAGGAAAAGGGACTTCCCTTCGAGTGGGGCACAGACTTCGGCGCCGCGGACGAGACGGCGCTCACGGAAGCCTACGACCGTCCCTTCTTCGTTCACCGCTTTCCCGCCGCCGTGAAGGCGTTCTACATGAAGCGCGATCCCCAGGACGAAAGACTTAGCCTCTCCTGCGATCTCCTCGCGCCGGAGGGGTACGGGGAGATCGTGGGCGGCGGAGAGCGCGAGGACAGCCTCGACAACCTGGTCGGCCGCATCCAGGAGCACAAGCTTCCGATGGAGGCGTTCGAGTGGTACCTGGATCTGCGGCGGTACGGCTCTGTGCCCCACTCGGGCTTCGGCATGGGAATCGAGCGAACCCTGACCTGGATCTGCGGAATCGAGCATCTCAGGGAGACGATTCCCTTCCCGAGGCTGCTCAACCGCCTCCGTCCGTAAGTGCGCGGGGAAAAATCCGTTGACAGAATTTCCCATCCCGCACTAACTTCCAGCCTCTTTTGGCCTGACGATGACACGGCGCTCTGTCCGGCACGGGCCGGGCGCGCGGAATAAATTGTCGCGAAGCGGGGTATTTAGGGCAGGTTGCGGGCGAAGCCCGGGTTCACGGGCGGCGTTGACACGGCCTCACGGGGTGGGTACTCTTGGAATTGTGAAAGCCATTGGCCGGGCGAAGCGGCTCCGGCTGGTTGGGGCGGCGGTCGTGCTGGGCGTCATGTGCCTCGGCTCGTGCTCGTCGCCATCCCCCCCGCGCGAGACCCTTCCCGCACCGATTGTCCTTGCCGGCGCCGAGCATCTGGTCCCGTTGCTTCATGGAGAGATCCAGGCGTTCCGGGACCTGCATCCCGAGGCCGCGGAAATCCGGGTCGTCTCGAGCGGTTCGGCGGAAGGAATGGAGCAACTCGTAAACAATGAAGTCACCATGTCGGTTCTGACCCGGGAGCTGAGCGATCCCGAAATCAAGGCCGCGATGGAGCGGGAGGGGCTGAACGCCTTTCCGTTCGCCTGGGACGCGGTGGCGGTGATCGTGAATCCCCGCTCGCCCGTGCAACAGATCTCGCGGACCGAGCTGGGGCAGATCTACCGGGGCGCCATCACCGACTGGGCGGATCTGGGCTTCCGGCAGGGGGGCGCCATCGTGCCGCTCACCACGGGGCCGCGCCTGGGTCTCTACGAATTCATCCAGCAGGCGCTCTTGCAGGGGGCTGCCTACGGCCCCAGCGTCTATGCGGAGAAGAGCGAGCCCGAGATCGTGAATCTCGTGGCCTCCCGCGCCGACGCCATCGGCTGCGTTTCGCGCCAGTTCGTGGATGAGCGCGTTCGCGCGATCGGGGTGTCTTCGGCGAAGGGATTTCCGTACGCTCCGCTGGGCCGGGAGACCTTGATGCTCAAGACCTATCCGCTCCTGCGCGGGATCTCGCTCTGCACGCGCGGCAATCCCCCGGTCACGGCGACCGACTTCGTGAATTTCGTGACCGGAATGGATGGGCAGCAGATCGTCACTCGATTCGGGTACGCGCCGGCGACCGTGTCCGTGCGCATCGTGCGCACCGCAGAGGAGGCACAGTGAACCGCGCTGTCCGTCGCATCCTCCCAGCTCTGGTCGCGGGGGGATTGCTGTTGGCCGCCCCGGGGGCATACGCCCTTCAATCGGGCGACATCATCAAGCAGGGCATCGAGGCCTACCGCGCCGGGAACTTCAAGCGATCGCTCGAGCTCTTCACGCAGGCGGAGAGGCTGGACCCGGGCGGCGCCAGGCCGCACTACTTCATCGGAAGCGCGCTCGAGAAGCTCGACGAGCCGGACAGCGCCATGGTCGAGTACCAGACGGCCATCCGGATCGAGCCCAAGTACGTGGAGGCGCTGACCGGACTCGGGAAGCTGCTCCGCAAGCAGGGCAAGACCGAGGACGGGACCGCCAAGCTGCAGGAGGCGGTGAAATACAGCTCCAAGGATCCGGCCGCGCTATACGCCCTGGGGCAGGCGCACCTCCAGGACAAGAAATGGGACGACGCGCTGGCGGTCTTCCGCAAGGGCACGCTCTTGAAAACGGGGCGCGCGCTTTTCCTCGACGGCCAGGCGTTGGCGCTCGAGGGAAAAGGGGAGTCGAAGCAGGCGGAGGAGATCTTCATCCGCGCGCGGGAGACCGATCCCCAGAATCTCCGCGTGAGGCTCGATCTCGGAGGCTTCTACGAGCGCAAGAAGATTCCGGTCCTCGCGGCGCCCGAGTACGTGAAGGCCGCCGAGCTGGATCCCAAGAACCCCGAGGCGCACTACCTCGCGGGGCACGCGCTCGTGGGCATGAACGAGTTCAACGCCGGGCTCGCCTCGTACATGCGGGCGATCGAGGTGGATTCCACGTACGCCCCCGCCTATCTGGAGGCGGGGCGCCTTTACTTCCGCGCCAACCGCCCCGCCGATGCGGCGGAGAAGCTCGAGGTCTATACCGGGCTCAAGCCGGATGACCCGGAGGGGTACATGGAGCTGGGCCGCGCGCTCGCGAAGAGCCAGAATCCCGACGACCGCGAGAAGGCCATCCCGGTGCTCACAAAGGCGTACGAGTCGAATCCTAAATCCTGCGAGACCGCCGGCGCGCTCGGGAAGCTCTACTTCGAGCGGCGTCCGCAGCCCGATCTCGAGAACGCCCTCAAGTACTACGACCAGTACGCGCAGTGCGCCGACACGCTCATGACGGCTGAGGATCACCTCCGCCTCGGCACCATGTACGTCGCGAACAAGGACTCGGCCAAGGCCGTTCCGCAGCTGCTTCACGCCGTCCAGATGGATTCCACGCTGTCCAAGGACGCCAACTTCCAACTCGGATTCCTGTACTTCGCGCGGAGGGATTTCGCGGGCTCCATCCCGTACTTCGAGGCCGCGCTGCGCGCGGATTCGACGTTCCTGCCGGCGCTCGAGAACATCGGTCTGGCGGAGATGGCGCTGAAGCAGCCTTCGCTCGGGATCGGCTATCTGCGTCGCGCGCTCGACGTGAAGCCGACGGAGACGCGGGTGCGGATCTGGATCGCGCAGACGTTGACCTCGGTCGATTCCTTGCCCGAGGCCCAGGAGATGTACCAGTCCGCGATCGCGGCCGATTCGGCGAACGCCGAGGCGTACCGCGGACTTGGGGTCGTCTACCTGCTCCAGAAGAACTGGGGGGACGCGATTCCGCCCCTGGAACGGGCGGTCCAGCTCGAGGGGGACCATCTCCAGGGGCACATCTGGCTCGCGCAGGCTTATTCGAACAGCGGCGACGTCGCGCGCGCGAAGGCGGAATTCAACAGGGCGATCGACATCGATCCGAACAACCAGGACGCGTCCCGCGGTCTGGCGTTGATCCGAAAGTACGAAGAGCAGAAGGCGCTGAAAGCGAGCGCGGGAACCAAGGCGGTGGAACAGAGCGCGTCTCCGAAGCAGGGCGCGTCTCCGAAGCAGGGTGCGACTACGAAACCGAGCGGGGCGGCCAAGAAGTAAGGCCACGACCCCCTAGGCCAGGCGGTCCAACGCCGCGGAGGCGGAGAGGGAGGAACGATGAGTCTGGATGTTCGAACCGTCGGCGACGTCACGGTGCTTACCCCGAAGGGGATGCTGCTCGGAGGCAAGGAGACGGATGAGCTCCAGGCCAAGATCCGGGAGCTGACGGAAGCGTGAAACAAGAAGCTCCTGATCAATCTGGAGAAGACCACCTTCATGAACAGCGTCTCTCTTGGGGTGTTGATCGGGGGGCACACGAGCTACGCCAAGCGCGGAGCCAAGATGAAGCTGGCCGCTGTAGACAAGAAAATCCAGAACATCTTCGTCGTGACCAAGCTCTCGCTGGTGTTCGAGGTGTACGATTCGGAGAAGGATGCCTTGAAGAGCTTCGAATAGGCGGGGTTGCCGGAGGGGGGCTCCTGGTAGCATACTTGAAGCCCGGCCCTAGGTTGGCCGCGTTGAGCATCAAAAGGGTTCCCCTCGTGTCGTCTCGAGCCGCTGCAACCACGGTGAGCGGCTCGCCCAACTGGAAGAGGAGGAGGATTCGGTGAAACAAGGATTGTTCATGACGATTGTGGCCGTCGTCGCGCTCGTCATCGCGATCGTGGTCTACAATTTCCTTCCGGATTACATCAAGAAGGGCGGACCGCTGGTCGCGCTTCTCATCATGCTCTCGATCATGTCGGTGACCCTGACGTTCGAGCGGCTCTTCACGCTGAGCCGGGCCCGCGGCACGATGCCGGTCCCGGCATTCATGCGGCAGATCCGGCAGAAGATCGACGCCATGGACATCGAAGGCGCCGCCGAGCTCTGCGCCAAACAGCGCGGCTCGCTCGCGAACGTGCTCCGCGCGGGGCTGGACCGGTACGCCGTCATCCGCAACGTGAACCTGGATTTGAAGACCCGCATGGAGGAAGTGCAGAAGGCGATGGAAGAGGCGAATATGCTCGAGGTGCCGCTCCTCGAGCGCAACCTGATCGCGCTCGCCACGATCGCCTCGATCGCCACGATGGTCGGGCTCCTTGGAACGGTCATCGGGATGATCCGCTCCTTCGCCGCTCTGGGCCACACCGGCTCGGTGGACGCCGTGAAGCTGGCGCTCGGGATCTCCGAAGCGCTCGTGAACACCGCCGGCGGGCTCTTCGTCGCCATCTTCTCGATCGTCCTCTACAACGTGTTCGTCACGATGATCGACAACTTCAACTACATGATGGACGAGGCGAGCGTCGAGGTCGTCGAGGTGCTGTCCATGAAAGAGGCGACGAAGTAAATGGCCGCGAAGAAGATGCGTCGGATCGGCGTCAAGATCGACATGACGCCCATGGTGGACGTGGCGTTTCTCTTGTTGATCTTCTTCATGTCGACCTCGCAGTTCGATCCGCCGCAAAAGGTGCCGATCGCGATTCCGGACAGCCATTCGAACCTGAAAGTGCCGGAGTCGGACGTGATGACGATCGGCGTCGGCAAGGAGAACCAGATTCTCTATCAGATCGGAAAGAATCCCCAGGAGTTCACGGACATGGCAAATCTAGAGACCATCGTGACCGACCAGCGCCGCCGCAATCCGCGCCTTCGCGTCGCCATCAAGGCGGACAAGATCTCGGAGTACGGAACGATGGAAGACATCATGGTCGTGATGCAGAAGACCAATACGATCACCTTCAGCCTGGTCACGGAGCTGGTGACCAGTAAGAAGTCCGCGCTGACGCATTGACTCGCGCGGCTGAGACCGGAAGGAGCTCGCTCCGATGGGTGCCGTAGACACCCCTGAATCAGGCGTAAAACACAAGAAGGGCGGACGGCGCAAGCCGAAGCGCATCGGGGTCAAGATCGACATGACCCCGATGGTGGACGTCGCGTTCCTCCTCCTGATCTTCTTCATGTGCACCACCGTGTTCCGGAAACCGCAGGCGCTGGAGATCAATCTTCCGCCCGATCCGAACGCCAAGGTGGAGATCGCGGAATCCAACGTCATGACGCTCCGCGTCATTGCGCCCGCCGACAGCACCCGCGGCGAGGCGCGGGCCTTTTGGAGGCTGGCCAAGGATCCGTTCACTGAGGTGAGCATTGACAAGCTCCAGCCCATTTTCGCGGCCGAGGGAAAGAAGAACCCCAAGCTGGTGGTGCTGGTGAAGATCGATCGCAAGGCGAAGTACCGCTACATGGTGGACATCATCGATCAGCTCCAGTTCGCCGAGTTGAACCGTTTCTCGCTGGCACCGCTCACTCCGGATGAAAAGAAGCAGGTCGAGACGCCGTGACGGCGACGAGCGTGGTGACGCCGCCGGGTTTCACGGATACGACCCAGCGGATCCCGATCGGCGCGGCCGATCTCAAGGCGAACTCGCAGCGGATGCTGCGCAAGGCGCTCATCATTTCCGGCGCGATCCATCTGGGGCTCGTCGGGATCTACGTCGCGACGACGATCTGGAAGCCGAAGGACGAGGTGGAGTACACGGGACGCGTGATCCGCATGCAGACGATGCCGCCCCCGCCACCGCTCTCGGACGCGCCGCCGCCGCCGGTCATCCCGAACCAGCCCATCGTGAAGCCCACCATTGGAACGCCGGTGCCGGTGCCCGATGCCCAGGCTCCCGAGCAGACGATCAGCACGCAGCAGGAGATCGCCGCGATGAACACTCCGGTCGGCCTCAGCGGATCGGGGAGGGACAGTCTCGTGATCGCGTCCTTGGACGACATGCCCAACGAAGGGGAGTTCGTATACTACGAGGATGAGCCGACACCGGTCACCCGGGTCGAGCCCGCGTATCCCGAGTTCGCGCGCGAGGCGCAGATCCAGGGCAAGGTGACGCTCCACGTGCTGGTGGGCAAGGACGGCCGGGTGAAGAGCGTGAAGGTGATCAAGGGCGTGACCGGCCTGAACGAGGCCGCGGTGGAAGCGATCAAGAAA
>JBGPHU010000017.1:0-24689 GCA_041484545.1 Candidatus Eiseniibacteriota bacterium
CAGCCGCTCCCGCAAGCGCCAGGGCGATCGCGGTCAGGAGCAGCCCGCGGGCGCGAGAGGCCGCGGGGCGAGCCACGTGGCCTCTGCGAACCTCGTCGGAAAGCCGCGCCACGAGCGCTCGCTGCGCGGAGTCGCCGGAGTCGCGAACCGGCGCCCGCGTGGGCAAGGGCGATGCGGCGCGCGCAGGCGAGGACGCGCGCTCGGCCGCGGGCGTCCGTGGGGAAGCGTCCGAAGCATCCTTCCGCCCGGGCGATGGCGACGGTCGGGCCGCGGGGACCTCGGTCGAAGGAAAGGTCCATTCCGCCGCCCCCGGCATGATCGGGGCGGCCGCGGGTGTTCCGGGCGCTGTCGCCGCTTGAGCTCCGGGCGCTGTCGCGCGAGCGGCCTCCGGCGCCCGGGGCCGCGCGGGCGGCAGCGGGGCCTCGGCCGGGAGCCTTGTCTCCCCCCGCGGGGTCGGGTCGAAGGGCACGTCGATCCCGATGCAGCCGATCATCGGCGCGTCGGAACCCCACAATTCAAGAAATGCGTCCCGGAGAGCCGCACGGCTCGAGCGCCGCACGGACGACGCCAGGAGTACGCCGTCCATCCGCTTCGAAAGGGATCCCGTGAACCCCTTCCGGTCCAGAAACGGCGCCATGTAAATGGCCACGTCCACGCGGGTCGAGAAAATCCGCATGACGCGCGTCCAGTCCGGATGCTCGGCGAAGCGATGCTCGTCGGGCGGGTGGCTCCCGGGCCCGACCAGCCAGAGCCCGTCGGCCACCAGCTCCCACGCAATGCGCTGGAAGGAGCAGCCGTACTCGAGGGCGTCCACGTAACCCTCGCTGGAATACGGGCGTACGATCGTGGGATTCCGGTAATCGAGATCCACGACCGCGATCTTGAGCCCCTGGCGGCTCCATTGGCGGGCGAGCGCCACGCCTGCCGCGAAGAATTCGGGATCGTGCGGGAAGCCGGTCATGAACAGCGAGCGGAGCGTGAGGGATTTCCTGGTCTGGGTCAGCAGATCGACGATGGGCTTCAACTCGTCGGGGTTGTCCGCCCCGAGGATGGTGGCGGCCGAAGCGCATGCCGGAAGGGGCGTGACGTGGACGGAGCCGATGAGCGGGAGATTCACCTCGCGAGCAAAGCTCTGCGGATCGGAGTACCGCTCGACTTCCAGATCGCTGGACGGCGTCAGGGTTCCTCCTCGAGCGCACGTAGGATCGAAGCGGCGAGCCTCTCGTGCTCGTCGCGATTCACGGTGCGTAGATCCAAAAGGAGCCGGCCCGACTCGATCCTGCCGATCACCGGATCGGGACCGGTGCGGAGCGACCGGGCTAGATCCTCGACCCTTCCCCGCGCGGGACGTAGCGCCAGGGCGAACGAGGGAACGCGGGCGAGCGGCATCGAGCCTCCGCCCACTTCGGAGGTGCAGGCTACCACCTCCGCGCGCGACTGAGAAGCCCGTTCCGCACCGAGGGCGCGAAGAATCTCTTCCGCGCGCGACCGGACCTGCTCCTTGGCCTCCCCGAGCATGCGGAGTGTGGGGATCGCGGCGGCGGCCTTCGCGGGATCGCGATAGAGACGAAGGGTCGCGACGAGCGCCGCCAGACTGAGCTTGTCCACGCGCAGGGCCCGCGCCATGGGATTCGCCCTGAGGGCTTTGATGAGCTTCCGCTTCCCCGCGAGGATCCCCGCCTGGGGTCCGCCGAGAAGCTTGTCCCCGCTCATGCACACGACGGAGACGCCCTGCGCGAGCGCCTCGCGCGCGATCGGCTCCGCCGGTAGCCCCCAGCGCGTGAAATCGATGATTGCGCCGCTTCCGATATCCTCCACCAGCGGCAGGCGCTTCTTCCGGGCCAGCGCGACCAGGTCTTCCCGCGCGACCTCCTCGGTGAACCCGACCATCGCGAAGTTGCTGGGGTGCACGCGGAGCAGAAGCCCGGTCTTAGGTCCGATCGCGCGCTCGTAGTCGCGGAGTCGGGTCTTGTTGGTCGTCCCGACTTCCCGCAGCACGGCCCCCGCCTGCTGCAAGATCTCGGGGATGCGGAAGCTGCCCCCGATCTCTACGAGCTGGCCGCGCGAGACGACCGCCTCCTTGCCGAGCGAGAAGGTATTGAGCGCGAGCAGCATGGCGGCCGCGTTGTTGTTCACCACCAGGGCCGCCTCGGCGCCCAGTAGCTCGGTCAGGATCGGCTCCACGTGCGCCATCCGCGACCCCCGCGATCCGCTCTCGAGCGTCAGCTCCAGATCGGTGTAGCGTCGCGCGGTCTCCACGACCGCCTGCACGGCCTCCTCCGCGAGCACGGCCCTGCCCAGGTTGGTATGGAGCACGATCCCCGTGGCGTTGATCACGGGACGTGGAGCGGGCCGGAGCGCCTGCTCCACGCGGATCGCCGCGTCGCGCAGGATCTCCTCGCGCGACTTCACCTCGGCTCCCTTCCGCGCGGCTCCGCCCAGCGCCGAGCGCGCCGCGGCGATCGCCTCGCGAGCGGCGGCGGCGAGAACCGCATGGGGCGCCCGGCCCTGGTACGCGATCAGCTCCGCCGATTCGAGGAGCGATCCGACCGAGGGGAGCGAGCGAAGCTCGGGCGGTTTGGCGGACTTCCGTCGCGGGCTCATCCGGCGCCGCCCAGGTAGGCCTCCTGCACGAACGGAGACTCGAGCAACACCTGGGCGCGGTCGGACATGCGGACCGACCCGGTCTCCAGCACGTACCCGAAATCCGCCGTCGCGAGCGCCATGCGCGCGTTCTGCTCGACGAGCACGATGGTCATGCCCTGCGAGCGGATCTCGCGGATCACGGAGAAGATCTCCCGGACCAGGATGGGCGCCAATCCCAGCGAGGGCTCATCCATGAGCAGGAGCTTGGGCCTGGCCATGAGCGCGCGGCCGATGGCGAGCATCTGCTGCTCGCCGCCGCTCAGCGTGCCGGCCGACTGGCGCCGGCGCTCGTCCAGTCTCGGGAAGAGCTTGAAGATCTTCTTCAGATCCGCGGCGATCCCGGCTCGGTCCTTTCTCAGATAGGCGCCCATCTCGAGATTGTCGAGCACCGTGAGGTTCGCGAAGACGATCCTTCCCTCGGGAACGTGGGAGATGCCCGCCCGAACGATCTTGTGCGCCTTCATGCCCTGAAGCGGCTTTCCGCCGAACCGGATCTCTCCCCGGCTCGGCTGGATCAACCCCGAGATCGCGCGGAGGGTCGTGCTCTTCCCCGCCCCGTTCGCGCCGACCAGGGTCACGATCCCTCCCTCCTCGACCGTGATCGAGACCCCCTTGAGCGCGTGGATCGCGCCGTAGTGGACGTGGAGGTCCTGAAGCGTAAGGAGGCTCATGGCTCCTCTCCCAGGTAAGCCTCGATCACCTTGGGATCGCGGCGGATCTGCTCGGGAGACCCCTCCGCGATCTTGACCCCGTAGTCGAGCACCGCGATCCTCTCGCAGATCCCCATCACGACCTTCATGTCGTGCTCGATCAGGAGCACCGTGAGGTGGTAGCGGTCGCGGATCTCGTGGATCAGCCGCATCAGCGCTTCGCTCTCCTGAGGGTTCATTCCCGCGGCCGGCTCGTCCAGCAGGAGGAGCTTGGGCTCGGTCGCGAGCGTGCGCGCGATCTCGAGCCGCCGCTGCTCGCCGTAGGGCAGGCTCCGCGCCTCGCTGTCCCGGTACTTCGCGAGGCCGAAGGATTCGAGGAGCCGCTCCGAGCGCTCGAGAATGCCCTGTTCCTCGTGCGCGGAGCGGGGCGTCCCGAAGATGCTGTCGGCCAGCGCCGCGCCGCACCTCAGATGGCATGCGATGCGGATGTTGTCGATGCAGCTCAGCTCCGAGAAGAGGCGCGGACTCTGGAACGTCCGGGCCACGCCGCGGCCCGCGATGGCGTTCGTGGCGCGGCCCTGGATGGGCTTCCCCTCGAGAAGAATGGCGCCGGAGGTCGGACGGTAGACGCCCGTGATGACGTTGAACACGGTGGTCTTCCCCGCCCCGTTGGGGCCGATCAGACCTCCGAGAACTCCGTGCGGAAGGTCGTAGTCCAGGTCGCAGACGGCCTTGAGGCCCCCGAAGGTGACCGAGAGCTTCTGGAGCGAGAGGAGCGGGCCACTCATGCCGCGATCGTGGGAGTGGGCGCGCTCCGCGCGCGGCTGCGGCGGAACGAGAGCTCGCGCCGTCCGAGAATCCCCTGGGGCCGCGCGATCATGAGCACGATCAGGAGAAGCGAGTAGATGACGAGCCTGAGCTCGCTCGCGAACCTCAGCAGCTCCGGGAGCGCCGTGAGGAGGACGGCGCCCAGGATGGAGCCGGTGAGGCTCCCCATGCCCCCGAGCACGACCATGATCACGACCTCGATCGATTTCATGAAGGTGAAGCTGTTCGTGTGAAGGTAGGTGTAGTGGGAGAATAGGGCTCCCGCCATGCCGGCGAAGAAGGCCCCGATCACGAAGGCCGTGACCTTGTAGCGCGTGGTCGGCACCCCCAGCGCTTCGGCGGCGATCTCGTCCTCCCGGATCGCCAGCAGGGCGCGCCCGTGGTAGGAGCGCATGATGTTCCGGATCACGGCGTACGTGAGCCACGCGCCGCCCAGGACCCACGCGAGGGTGGTCACCTGAGGGATGCCCGCGAAGCCGCGGGCGCCGCCCACGGCGTCGATGTTCAGGATCGCGACGCGGATGATCTCGCCAAAACCCAACGTGACGATGGCCAGGTAGTCGCCGCGGAGCCGCATCGAGGGGAGCCCCACGAGAAACCCGGCCACGGCGGAGACGAGTCCGCCCACGAGAATCGCGAGCACGAAGGCGGCCGCGGTGAGCCAGCCGCTCGAGGCGTAGTGCGCCCCGAACATCAGCGGAACCGCATAGACCGTGTACGCGGCGGACGCGTAGGCGCCGACCGCCATGAAGCCCGCGTGCCCGATCGAGAACTGGCCGGTGATCCCGTTCACGAGATTCAGGCTCAGCGCGAGCATGACGTTGATCGAGCAGAGCACGAGCACCCGGTAGATATAGGGATTCAGGGCCCGGGAGGCGGCCCAGTCGATCCCCCACACGATCGCGATCGCGAGCAGGGGCCCCACCACCTTGCGCATGCCCGTCACACCTTCTCCGTCACGTTCCGCCCCAGGAGCCCGGCGGGCCTGATGAGGAGCACGACGATGAGGATCACGAACGCGATCGCGTCCCGGTAGGTCGAGGAGACGTATCCCACGACCATGTACTCCGAGATGCCCATGAGGAGGCCGCCGATCATGGCGCCCGGAATGCTTCCGATCCCCCCGAGCACCGCGGCCACGAACGCTTTGATCCCGGGCATGATCCCCATCAAGGGCTCGATCTTGGGATTGGTGAGCCCGACCAGGAATCCAGCGGCCGCGGCCAGGGCCGATCCGATGGCGAAGGTGATCGTGATGATCCGGTCGACCGGGATGCCCATGAGGCTCGCGGCGTCCCGGTTGAAGGCGACTGCCCGCATGGCCTTCCCGGTGCGCGTCCGCTGGATGAAGAGGGTGAGCCCCACCATCAGGACAAGGGAGACCAGTACCACCGTGATCTGGTGGTTGGTCACCAGCACGCCGCCCCAGAGCTGGATCGTGCGCGGCGCGATGACTTGCGGGAAGAACTTGGGATCCGCGCCGAATAGCAGGATCCCGGCGTTCTCCAAGAATAGCGAGACCCCGATGGCGGTGATGAGCGCCGTGAGCCGCGAGGACTTGCGAACGGGCCGGTAGGCGAATAGCTCGATCAGGACCCCGAGCGCCGCGGCGATGATCATCGACCCCAGGAGCACGAGGGCAGCCATGAGGGGAGAGGCGCTCGAGACGGTACCGACGCCCAGCGCGCGCGCCAGGAAGTACGCGGCGAAGGCGCCCACCATGTAGACGTCCCCGTGCGCGAAGTTGATGAGGCGCAGGATGCCGTACACCATGGTGTAGCCGAGCGCGATCAGGGCATAGATGCTGCCCCATGCGATGCCGTTCGCGAGCTGCTGGAAAAACTCCTGCACGGGCGGCCGGTGGTCCTCGCGCCGCCGCTAGGGCTCGACCGTGGCGACGAACGTGTAGGCGCCCTTCTCGATGCCCAGGAACACGGCCGGCTTGACCGCGTTCCGGTGCTCATCGAGCGTGATCCGCCCGGTCACGCCGGGATAGTCCCGCGTCGCCGCGATCAGCTCGCGAAGCTTCCCGCGGGCCGCCTTCTGATCCGCGTTGGGGGGACCCGAGAGCGTCCCGAACGCCTTGGGGTCCTTCTGCTGTAGCTCCTTCATCGCGTTCGTGAGCACGCCGGCGGCGTCATAGGCCAGCGCCGCGAGCCCGTCCGGGGTCGAGTTGTACCGCTTGACGTAGTTCTGCACGAACGTCTGCACCGTGGGATTCGGGTCCTTCTCCCAGTAGTGGTTCACGAAGTACGAGCCGTTCAGGGCGTCCTGGGCGATTTCCAGCAACCGATCGGAAACCCAGCCGTCGCCGCCCAGCATCGGAACCGTGATCCCCAGCTCCCGCGCCTGCCGCGCGATCAGGCCCACCTCGGTGTAGTAGCCGGGGACGAAGATGAATTCCGGCTTCTTGCTCTTGATCACCGTGAGCTGCGCCTTGAAGTCCTGGTCCCCTTCGCTGTAAGCCTCGTCCGACACGATGGTCCCGCCCATGCCGCGGTAGGATTCGGTGAAATAATTCGCGAGTCCCACGCTGTAGTCGTTCTTGTTGTCCCGGAAAATCGCTCCCTTGGAGAAGTGGAGCGTGTTCTTGGCGAACTTCGCGATCACCATTCCCTGGAAGGGATCGATGTAGCACACGCGGAAGATGCCGTCGCCGATCTCGGTGACCTTGGGGTTCGTGGAGGAGGGGCTGATCATCGGCACGCCGGCGTTCTGGCAGATGGGAGCCGCGGCGAGGCTTCTGCTGCTCGCCACCTCGCCCAGGACCGCGACGACGCCGTCCTGCGCGATGAGCTTGTTCACGGCCGTCGCCGCCTCTTCCGGCTTGCTCTGATCGTCCTCGACCAGGACGTGGACCTTCATTCCGCCGATCCCGCCCTGCGCGTTGAGATTGTCCACGAAAAGCTCGATCCCGTTCTTGGACGAGGCTCCGAACGTTGCGGTGCCGCCTGTGAGCGAGCCGTATTCGCCGACCTTGATCTCGGCTTCGCGCTTGGCGCATCCCGTGAGCGACGCGAATGCAGCTAGGGCGAGGAGTGGGAGTACGATCCTCCGGATCCGGATCATGGGCGAGCCTCCGAGGCGTAAGTGTTTGATTTCAAAACAACTGTTCATGCGGGACCGCGGGCCACCGTAGCCCAAGCGGGTGCGACCTTTCAAGGAGATAGCGGGAACGGAACCACCGGCACCGCCTTCCCCGAGCGGATCACGTAGCGCTCGGGCTCGGCGGGAATCAGCGGGCGGAGCGCCCGGAGCGCCCGTCCGTCGATGCTTTCGTAGACCTGGGACCTGAGCGCCTCCCGCAACATCGACGCGTTCAGGCTCCCCTGCTCGATGCCGCGCGTCACTGCGAGTCCGACGAGGTAGCCGCGGACCGACATGCGGGTCGGCAGCTCGGCGAAGGAGCGCTGGTAGCGCGTCTCGAAGGAATCGCGCGGCGCGCCGGTGAGGACATAGTCCGCCGAGACGTAGGTCGCCCCCTCCAGCGCTGTCTTCGCCTCCGAGGTGAGCCCGGACGGATCCAGCGCGTCGAAGCCGCAGACACGCAGTCCGCCCGGAAGCTGGGCCGCGGCGATTTCAGCCTGGCGCGCGGACGTCAGGAGAACGATCGTGGCCGCGTGCTTGTCGTGGAGCGACGCGATCGCGTGGGTCAGATCGACCGCTTTCTCCAGGACGATCTCCTTGTCCACCACCGTAAGGCCGGCCATCCGGCACGAGGCCTCGACCGCGACCGCTCTCGCGGAGTCCTCGGGAGCGCTCGAGACCAGGATCCCGACCGCGCTCTTGGGACCTTCTTGCGCCAGCGCTTGGGCGAGAGCCTGCGCGAGCACAGAGTTGCCCAGGTGGAGCTGAAACACGGCGTCCCCCAGGCTCGCCAGCCGCTCGTTCGTCGCCGAGGGTGAGATGAGGACGGCGCCCACCACCTGGCTCGCCGCGGCAAGCGGCGCCGTGTTGGCGCTGAAGAGCTCGCCGATCAGGACCGATACGCCGTGATCGCGGAGGAGCCAGCGCGCCTTCCGGGCTCCCACGAGCGGGTCCCCTTCGGAATCGTAGAGGATCAAGGACAGGTTCGGCGCCCAATCGCGATTGTGCTCCTCGACCGCGAGTCTCAGCCCTTGCGCGAAGGTCTTCCCGTAACGATCGAAGCGACCCGTGAGTGGAACCACGACGCCGATCCGCACGAGACCGGTCGCGGCGCGGCGGAGCGCGAGCGAGTCCAGCGGGCAGGACTCGAAGGATTGGATGATCTCGCGCAGCTTCCTCTGCTCCGCCCCCCGCTCGCCCGAGGCGAGGCCGGTCCGCGCGGCCCAGATCCGCTCCGCCGCCCGCGCGACCGGCTCGAGCCGGTCCAGCTCGGGCTGCCGCACGTATTCGGACGCCCAGTCGGGCGCCTCGGGAGCGGCCGGCCGGTCGAGAAGCCGGGCCTTGAGCTCCGCCGCCCTGTTCGGCGGGAACCGTTTCGCCGGGAGATCGGCCGGCGGCGCGGCGGCTCCCGTCAGGAGCGCGGCGGCGCAGAGCGCGAGCGCTGTACGGCCTCCCGTCACGGGCCGCCCACGGGGGCGTGGCCGCGCGCCAGGCGGACATAGCCGTCCGCGGATTCCCTGAGGCGCGCGTGGATCGCTTCGGGGATGGGGCCTTTGACCCGGGCCGGCACGCCCGCGATGAAGGAACGAGGGGGAACGCGGGTGCCTTCCAGGACGACGCTCCCCGCCCCGACCAGCGATTCCTCTCCAATGACGCAGCCGTCGAGCAGGATGGATCCCATTCCGACCAGGCAGCGATCCCGGACGGTCGCCCCGTGGAGGATCACGCGGTGCCCCACCGTTACCTCGTCCCCGACGTCGATCGGCATGCCGCCCTTCGTCAGATGGAGAACGCAGCAGTCCTGGATGTTGGTCCTTCGTCCGATCCGGATCGCTCCGACGTCACCGCGGATGACCGTTCCGTACCAGACGCTCGACTCCTCCCCCAAAACGACATCGCCCACCACGGTGGCCGTGGGGGCAATGAAGGCGGAGGCCGGAATGCGGGGGGAGTGTCCCTGGAACGCCGCGATGAGGGGTGGGTTCATGTCGCGCGGGAGTCTATATCTCCTCGGGATTGAATTTGCCGAAATCTTCCGGGTTCAGCCCCTCGAGGTAGCGCCGCAGCTCCTCGGCCTTCTCCTCGGGCGTCCGCTCGGTCTTCGGGGGCGAGAGATTCTCGGCCACCGATTTTTCGAACAGCTTGTCCATGATGAAGATGGGGGCGCGCGAGCGGAGCGCGATCGCGATCGAATCGCTGGGCCTGGCGTCGATCGCAACGGCGCCGGATCCGCCATCCACGTAGATGTTGGCGAAGAATGTGGAATCTTTCAGGTCCGTGATCACCACGCGCGACACCTTCGCGTTCAACCCCTCCATGATCTTGATCATCAGGTCGTGGGTGAGGGGCCGCTGATACTTCTTGCCGAGAAGCTCCATGTGGATCGCGCTCGCTTCCATCGGGCCGATCCAGATGGGGAGCACCCGCGTGCCCTCGATCTCCTGCAAGAGGACCACGGGGCTCTTGGTGCGCTCGTCGATGGCGAGCCCGCCCACGCGCACCGGAATCATGCTCATGGCTTGGAATTCGTTCTCGTGGAGTCGGGCCGCTGGATGGTTTCGAAGTGAAGCGTGTCGGGCACCCCGACTTCGGGGGGAGGAGCCGAGTGCTCCATGTTCTCCAGCATCCAGTTCGCGGAGTCGACGAGATTGGACTTGGGGTACTTCCGGAGGAAGTCCTGAAACGCCGAGCGCGCGGCGGGGAAATCGGCCAGCTCCTCGGCATACGTGAAGCCGATCATGAACGCGGCCTGCACGGAGGACTTGTCGTTCGGGTACCGCGTCACGACCTCCTTGAAGAGATCGATGCGCTCCTGTGGCGACGCCGCCGCCTGCGCCCTGCCGAACAGCTCGGCGGGCGAGAGCACCGGCTTCATCGCCGCGGAGATGGAATCGTCGTACACGACCACGCCGTAGGTCCGCTTCAGCGAATCCACCAGCATCTCCTGGAAGTGCTCGCTCCGATCGCTCTCCAGGCTGCCCCGGATCTGCCGCTCCACGTTCTTGAGGGGCTGAGGACCGGCCTCCGTCTTTTGATCCACCCGGATGATGTGCCATCCGCGATCGCTCTTCAGGGGCCCGCTCGACTCCCCTTCCTTGAGCTTGAACGCCGCGGCGACGATTGCGGGAGCTTTTCCCACGCCGGGCACATCATCGCCTTCGGTGGACACGAAGCCCAGGACTCCACCGTTCTTCGCGGTCACCTTGTCGGTCGAATACTTGGCGCAAACCGATTCCCACGTGCCGGAGTGGAGCCGCTTCGCGACCTCACGCGCGCCGGCCAGAGTGCGAACCTGGATGTGCCGCACGCGGACTCGGGCCGGCTGGGCGAATTCGGCCGGATGGGCGTCGTAGTACTGGCTCACCGCGGAGTCGGGAATGGGGGGGAGCGACTGCACGACGTTCTGATAGTAGTGCTTGAGGAGGATCTGACGCTTCTGGGCCTCCACGTCCGCGCGGTAACCGGCGTCGTTCTCTATTCCGGATTTCAGGGCGGCGAGATAGATCGCCTGCTGTTGCGCGATCCGTTCGACCAGGACCTTGTACTGCTCCTCGTCCTCCATGTAGTTCTCCCGGACCGACGCGGGCGCGGACGCCAGGACCGAATCCACGTCATGCCGCGTGATGGGGACGCCATTCACGACCGCGAGCGTGGGACCCCAGGCGGCCGGCGTGGGCCTTCTTACACCGGGCCCGCGCGCTCCGGCCGTCTTCCCGCCCGAGGAGCCGGCGCAGCTCCAGAGGGCGAACACGAGAATCAATCCGGCGAGCGGCGACAGCAGGGAGCGGATTCGAATCATGGGGCGAATGAACCTTCCTCTCGTGGACGCACGGACCTCACTTGCGCACGACCCAGACCTTGACCGGGGCCTCGATCTCGTCGAACAGATGGATGGGTACTTCGAATACACCGAGCGACTTGATCGGCTCCAGCAAACGCACGCTCTTCCGATCGACGGTGTACCCCTTCGCCGCGAGCGCGTCCTGGATCTCGTGGGCGCTCACCGACCCGTACAGCTGATCCTCCTCGCCCGCCTCCACGCTGAACTGGAGCGAGACCTTGGCCAGCTCGTCGCGGAGCCCTTCGGCCGCCTGACGCTGCTTCGTCTCGAGCGCCACGCGGGCGCGCTCGCGGTCCTTGAACACCGCGCGGGCGTCCCCCACGGCCTCGATCGCCTTCTTTCGCGGGATGAGAAAGTTGCGGGCGTAGCCGTCCGCGACGCGCACGGCCGATCCGCGTTTTCCCAATCCGCCGATGTCTTCCAGCAGAATGATCTCCATCGAGCCTCCTAGTCGTCGGTGCCGCGTCCGCCGCCGAGCGGCGAGCCCGGGTCGGGCGTGGCCCTGAGTCGAAAGTCGTACCAGACATCCAATAATCCGACCGCCACCAACGTGGTGATGAGGATCGGCATGAGCACGAGCAGCACGAGCACCCCGGCCTGCACGAGGCCGCGGATGTGGAACACCTGCGCCACGTAGCGCGCGACGGCGAACCCCTGAACCGCGTAGGCGAGCGCGAGCGGGAACGCCAGATTTACCCCCGCCTCGAAGGCGGGCTTCCACCGCGTGACCATCAGCGCAAGCGCCAGCGCCAGCACCCAGGCGCCGACGGGATGGACGCGCCATACCGAGAACTCGGAGAAGGCCGGAAAGCCCCCCTCCTCTTCCTGGAAGAGGACCGACGCCAGCCAGCAGTTCGTGGCGATGACGACGATCCACTTGAGCGCGAAGAGCGACGGCAGGAGGAGCGCCCACAGGCGACCCGTCTGCTCGAGCGCGTGGTTGAACTCGAGGGAGGAGAGCCCGAGGGATTGCGAGAGCCGGTGCTCGGTCTCGAGCTGCTTCAGCTCGGCGATCCGCGCGGCCAGCATGCGGGTCAGCTCGTCCATGCCTCCCGCGAGCAGGTATCCGCCCGCGACCGCCAGAACGAGCGCGGCGGCGAGGCTCGCGGTGACCGAGGCGGGCATCCCGCGGCGGGCGCAGGCCGCTAGCAGGAGCCCCGCGGCGGCGAGCACTCCGATGAACAGGAGCTGGTGCGGCTCGTGGATTCCAGACGCGTAGAGCGCGCCCAGGGTCGACGCCGCGGCGAGCGAGCCCAGGAGCAGTCCCACCTTGCGCGCCAGCCAGAGGAGCGCCACGGGCAGAAGCCCGAACGCCCAGGGCAGGGGCGACGGGATGTCCGTGTTGGCCGCGGCGATGAGGAGGGCGCCGACCAGGATCGCTCCCAGGGCCCGGAAGGCGTTTCCGAGCGAGAGCGTCCGGCCGGGCTGCTCAGCGATACTGCTCACTGGTGAACGGCAGTAAGGCCAGGATTCGCGCGCGCTTTACGGCCTCTGTGATCTGGGACTGATGCCGGGCGCAGGTTCCCGAAATACGTCGCGGGACGATCTTCCCGCGGTCCGTGATGAACCGGGTGAGTCTCCTGTCGTCCTTGTAGTCGATGCGCTCGACCTTGTCGAAGCAGAGCTTGCAGAACTTGCGCCGGAACGATCTCGATTCGCCTTCGCGTGCCATCAAACCTTCTCCTCGTTGGGCGTTGCGTGTGCCGCGCCGGCCACGGCGGTCTCGGCCGTCTGTCCCGGCTCCTCGGCCGGGCGCGGGGATTCCTTGACCGCGAGCACGGTCAGGTGCCGGAGCACGCTCTCGTTCAGGCGGAACCGCCGGTCCATCTCCCCGATCAGCTCGGGCGGGCTCTTGTGCTTGATGTGGATGTAGGTCCCGTCGCGGCGCTTGCGGATGTTGTACGCGAGCTTCCGCTTTCCCCAGCGCTGAACCTCGATCACCTCGCCCGCCGCCTGCGAGATGCCCTGGGATACGCGGTCCACCTCTTCGTTGATGCGGGCCTCCTCGAGGCCGGGATCAAAAATGATCGTCGTTTCGTACGTCTTCATGAAGGTCTCACTCCTCAACCGGGTCCAGTCCGAATCGGTTCCAACGGTTCATGGCCTGCGTCAAACCCGACGATGCCGCGTCGAACAAGGCACTCGCCGCTCCCTCGAGCGCATCGGGCAGCTTCGCGCGCTCTTCCTCGCGAAACCGCGCGAGCACGTATTCCGGAAGGTCCGCCGAGCGGGGCGCGGGACCGACGCCGATCCGGAGCCTGGGGAACTCGTCCGTGCCCACCGCGGCGCGGATCGACTCCAGCCCCTGATGCCCGCCCGTTCCTCCCGAGGTGCGAAGCCGGATCGAGCCGAGCGGGAGGTACACGTCGTCGAGCGCAACCAGGATCTCCGGCGCGATCCACCCCTCCCGGATCAGCTCCTGGAAGGCGTCGCCGCTCCGGTTCATGAAGGTCTGCGGCTTGATCACGGCGACCTTGTGCCGGCCGGCGCGTCCCTCTCCGCGAAGGAGCGCCCCGTCGCGCCGCCATCCGGTGAATCTTCCGAGCTTGCTCGTCAGGAGGTCCACCGCCATGAATCCGGCGTTGTGGCGCGTCTCCTCGTACTCGGAGCCCGGATTGCCGAGACCCAAGACCACCTTGGGCTCGTTAACCTTGCTTGCCTCCCTCTTTGCCCGACTTGCCTCCCTCTTTGCCCGACGCCTTGCCTCCCTGCTTGCCTCCCTCCTTCGCGCCTTCCTCCGCCTCCTCGTCCTTCTCCTTGGCCCCGATCACTTCCGGCTCGACCGCGACCGCTTCCTCGGCCGGCTTCACTTCCTCGAGCACCGTCGGCGGCACGACCGCCGCGATCGCGCGATCCGCTTCGGTCAGGATCTCTCCGCGCTCCACCTTGAGGTCGCTGACGTGGAGCGAGTCGCCGATCTGGAGCGCGCTCACGTCCACCTCCAGCTTCGAGGGGATGTCGGTCGGGAGGCACTCGACCTCCACCTCGCGCAGCAGATGCTCGAGAATCCCGCCGCCGTCCTTGACGCCGGTGGGCACTCCGATCAGCACGATCGGGACCTCGACCGTGATCCGCTCCGTGAGCGAGATGTGCTGGAGATCCAGGTGCAGGATCGACCCCGCGACCGGATGGCGCTGGATTTCGCGGATCAGGGCCTTCCGGTCCTTGGCGGCGGTCCCCGTGAGCTTGAGGTCCACGATCACGTTGCTGCCGTCGGCGGACTCGAGAACCGACTCGAGATCCTTGAGCGCGACGGTGAGCGGGATCGAGTCCTCGCCACGTCCGTAGTAGACGCCGGGGACGCGCCCGTCGGCGCGGAGTTTTCGGGCCACGCCCTTGCCGGCGTCGGCGCGGGGGGCGGCTTCGAGCGAAACGATGGCCATGATGCGCTCCTTCTTTCTCTGGTTGTGGTTCCCGTCAGATGAACAGCGAGCTCAGGGATTCCTCGACATGAATGCGGTGGATGGCTTCTCCCAGAAGACCCGCGACCGTGAGCATCTTGATCTTCGGGCCCAGCTTCAGGGGATCGTGCGGAATGCTGTCGGTGACGACCAGCTCGCGCACCGAGGACCGCCCAATGCGCTCGACGGCGTCCCCGCACAGGAGGCCGTGCGTGCAGCCGGCGTAGATGTCCCGGGCGCCCGCGCGCTTCAGGGCCTCCGCGGCTTCGACCAGGGTGGAGCCCGTGCTCACGACGTCGTCGAAGATCACGACGTTCTTCCCATTGACCTCGCCGATGACGTTCATCATCTCCACCGCGTCGGGGCGAGGGCGGCGCTTGTCCACGATGGCCAGCCCGACGCCGAGCCGCTTCGCGTAGGCGCGCGCCATCTTCACGCTCCCGATATCGGGCGCGACCACGGTCAGGTTCTGGATGTTGAGATGGATGAAGTGGTCCACCAGCACCGGCGCCGCGTACAGGTGATCGAACGGGATGTCGAAGAAGCCCTGGATCTGCGCCGAATGCAGATCCATCGTCATCACGCGGTCGGCGCCCGCCGTCGTGATCAGGTTCGCGACGAGCTTCGCCGTGATGGGAACGCGGGGCTGATCCTTGCGATCCTGCCTCTGATAGCCGAAATACGGAATGACCGCCGTCACGCGGCCCGCCGACGCCCGCCGGGCGGCGTCGATCATCACGAGCAGCTCCATCAGATTCGTGGCCGGCGCGAACGTCGGCTGGAACATGAAGATGTCCGAGCCCCGGATGTTCTCGTTGATCTTGACGGAGGTCTCGCCGTCCGCGAACTGGCTGACCGTGGCGTCCCCCAGCTCGGTGCCGAGGTATTCGCAGATCGATTCGGCCAGTTGACGGTTCGCGCATCCGGAGAACAGGCGCAGGCGGGTCTCCGAGGCGCGCTTGCGCGCCGTCTCGGGCTCATGTCCTGGCGCCGTGGCGAGACGCCGATCCGTAGCGAGCTTTACCGTCATCGTTCTCCTCTGGGGAATTTCCCCGCAAAACGAAAAAACCCAAGGCCGATTGACAACTTCGTCAATCGGGCCCGATGCGCCGCGAGGCGCTCGATGGGCCGGAGATGGGACTCCGGGGCCCGGCGATCGAGGTCAATTGTCTTGGGTTCGACAAAAACGCCGCTGGCTTCGCGACGGTACGCATTCTAACTCATTCGGCCGCGGCGCGGGCCCGAAAAAGTGGTTGGGGCGGGAGGATTCGAACCTCCGGATGGGAGATCCAAAGTCTCCTGGCTTACCACTTGCCGACGCCCCAACACGTCCCTAGGTGCCCGTGACGAGGAGGGACGGTTGCTTGAGCCGCTCCTTTTCGTACTCCATGAGGATACGATCCTCGATGAACTTCCGAGTCTCGTTGTTGATGGGATGGGCCACGTCCTGATACGTCCCATCGGGACGTTTCCGGCTCGGCATGGCCACGAACATGCCGTTCGTCCCCTCGATGATCTTGAGCCCCCGGATGACGAACGAATCGTTGAACGTCATGCTCGCGAAGGCTTTCAGCTTGTCATCGTCACGCAGGGAAATACGGACTTCGGTGATTTCGAGCGTCATACCCTCACCGCCCTCGAGTTCCGGACCTCGTTCCATCGAAGTCCCTGGGATCCATTGCTGGACCCGGCCCACCGCACCCCCCGAACCGAAGCTCCCCGGAGAGCCCTGCCATTGTGACGCCTCGTTCGGTGGTACGCACGACGTGGACTCTTGCGCCAAGGTCGGCTGCAGCATTCGCCGCCGATTGCGCTTCGTCACGCGTCCGTGCGAGCCCGAAAACCGTGGAACCACTGCCAGACAGAAGCGATCCCAGAACGCCGCTCGCCTCGAGCGCGCGCCTGAGCCCTGCGACTATCTCGAACTCTGGTAGGACAACGTCCTCGAAATCGTTGTGAAAATGCGGCGTGATCGTGCGCCATTCGTTGGACGTAATCGCCGCGGCCAGGATACTAGCCCCGCGGTCCCCGGCTGTCAACGAAATTCTGGCTCTTCCGTAGGCCCAAGTCGTTGAAATAGCGAGAGGTGGCGTGGCGAGCACGACCCAGGCGGGGGGTGCGGGACAAAGATGTCTCACCTGCTCGCCACGCCCCGTCGCGCGGGCCGTTCCCCCCTTCAGGAAGAAAGGAACGTCGGACCCGAGCCGGGCCGCGAATTCCTGAAGCTCCTCGTCCGATAGGTCGAGCGCCAGCAATCGATTCGCGCCGAGCAGAAAACCCGCGGCGTCGCTGCTCCCGCCGCCGAGACCGGCCGCGACGGGGATGCGTTTCACGAGCCGTACGCGCACGCCGCGCGACGGGCTTCGCGCCGCGACCAGCGCCCAGGCCCGCTCCAGGATGTTCGATCCGTCCTTTGGAATCGGAAGTCCCGCCGTCGTAAGCTCGAAACCGGCGGGCGTTTCCTCGAGGAAGAGATCGTCCTCGAGAGCGACCGACTGCATCACGGTGTCGATCTCGTGAAATCCATCAGAGCGGCGGCCCAGGATCCAGAGGCCCAGGTTGATCTTCGCCGGGCAGCGCACCCGGAGCGCGCGCGGAGCCCCCACGGCTCAGCTCAAGGGCCAGTAGAGGATTGCGAGCAGCGCCGCGCCCCAGAGGATCACGTTCACGAGCGTGGGACGGTCGCGATAGAGATGCTCGGACGGATTCCCGCCCTTCTCCTCCGCGTACATGAGGTAGAGATAGCGGAAGATTCCATAGAGGACGAAAGGGATCGTGAGGTAGAGCGGGCGGCCGCCGAATTTCTCGATCGTCTCCGGAGCGATCGTGTAGACCGAATAGGAGAGCAGGGTCGCGCTGGTCACGACCGAGACGAGCTGATCGAGCAGGCGAGGCGTGTATGCGCCCAACGCCGCGCGATGCCGCGCCGCGTCCCCTTCGAGCGTTGCCAGCTCGTGCCGGCGTTTCCCGATGGCGAGGAAGAGCGCGAGAAAGAAGGCGCACACGAGGAGCCAGGGAGAAAGAATCACCGTTTCGCCGAACCGCGAGGCGCGATCGCGGATCAGCTCGACTCCGGCCGTGGCGCGCAGCACGAATCCGAGCGCTATGGTCGTGACGTCGAGCAGCACCACGTGCTTGAAGACCAGGGAGTAGAGAAGCGTCAGCGCCGCGTACGCCGTCACCGTGCAGCCGAAGCGCACGCCCAGGAGGAACGCGCCTCCTATGCCCACGATGAGGAATACCGCGGCCCAGGCCGCCGCCGCCCGGATCGGAAGCCTCCCGGCGGCGATGGGGCGGTCACGCTTGATCGCGTGGAGGCGATCGCGCTTGACGTCCAGGATGTCGTTCAGGATGTACATGCCCGAGACCGCGAGCGAGAAGAGGAGGAATCCGAGCACGGTTTCCCGGACGTAGAGCGGGTCGAGAACTTTGAGCGTGAAGATGAGACCTGCGAAGAGGACGAGGTTCTTCGTCCACTGGTAGATCCGCATCGACTCGAGGACGGCCCGGATCATCGACGCCCTCGCTTTGTCGCGGGCTTCCGCCTGTGCGCCGGATTGTGACGCGCCCCCGCCGTCTCCTCCGCCAGATCGCAGCAGATATGCCCCACCAGGAGGTGCGCTTCCTGGATGCGCGCGGTCTCGCGCGAAGGCACCACCAGCGCCGCGTCGCAACGGCGCGCGAGAGCCTTGCCCTGGTCTCCGGTCATGGCGATCACGCGAAGGCCCCGTGCCCGGGCCGCGCGAACCGCCGCGAGGATGTTGGGCGAGCGGCCGCTTGTCGTCATGGCGACCAGCAGGTCGCCGCGGCGGCCGAGCGCTTCGATCTGGCGGGCGAAGACCTGCTCGAAGCCGTAATCGTTCCCGGCCGCCGTGAGCAGCGATCCGTCCGTGGTGAGCGCCAGAGCCGGCAGCGCTCCTCGGTCGCGCGTGAACCGCACGACCAGTTCCGTCGCCAGGTGCTGCGCCTCGGCCGCGCTCCCGCCGTTGCCGCAGAAGAAGACCGTGCGCCCGGCCGCAAGCGTGTCGGAGACGAGATGGGCCATTCGCTCGATGCCGCCGATCTCGCGCGCGAAAACCGAGATCAAGGTGGCCGCGCTCTCGGCGAACGTGCGGCGGATGCGGTTCATGGCGGGTGTGGCGCGCGCCTTCCGCGCGCGGCGGGCGATGCGCCCCTTGCCCGCGGGCGCCCTCAAGCGGCCGCGCCCTTCCGGACCGAGCGCCGGCCCAGGTAGTCATGCACCGCGTCTTCCCAGCGCGGCAGGGACTCCCCCGTAAGCGCCCGGAAGCGCTCGCCGGACAGCACCGAATTTTTCGGGCGCGGCGCGGGACGCTGGAACTTGTCCGAAGTGGTCTCGCGCACCGGCAGGGGCGAGCCCAGGTATCGCGCGATCTCCACGGCGAAGCCGTGCCAGGTCGTCTCCCCCGAATTCGTCACGTGCACGATCCCCGTGGTCCCCAATCTCAATAATTTCTCGATCCCGCGCGCCAGATCGCGCGCGTAGGTCGGCGAGCCGTGCTGGTCGGTCACCACCTCCGGCGCCTCTCCCCGGTTCAGCTTCTCCGCGATCACGTCCACGAAGTTCGAGCCTCCCTCCCCGAAGACCCACGACGTCCGCACCGTGAGATGCTTCCGCGCCGTCGCGCGGGTCACTTCTTCTCCCGCGAGCTTGCTCCGTCCGTAGGCGTTGATGGGATCGGGTGGATCGTCCTCGAGATAGGGCCCGACCTTGGTGCCGTCAAAGACGTAGTCCGTGCTCAGGTACACCATCGTCGCGCCCCGCTCGGCAGCGAGCGACGCCACGTGGCGCGTGCCGTCCCGGTTCGTGGCCATCGCGAGTTCGAATTCGGTCTCGCAGCGGTCCACGGCGGTCATCGCGGCGGCGTGGATCACCGCGTCGAACTCGATCCCCTTGGCCGCGTCGAACACCCGCTCCCCGTCTCGCACGTCGACTTCATCGCGCCCCCAGAGGTAGAGCGTGTTCCCCGAGGCGAGCCATTCGCGGATGGCCCGCCCGAGAATTCCTTCCGCTCCGGTCACGAGGATGCGCATGGGGCCCTACAACACGTCCACCAGGCTGGAATCGCCGACCATGAACCGGTACGCGGTCGGCTTGAGCTGCGAGCGCTGGATCCGGACCTCTTTTCCGATGAGGGAGGCTTCGATCCGCACCGGGATGTCCTGGATCACGCAGCGCTCGAGCACGATCGAGTGCTCGATCTCGCTGTTCCGGATCGTGACCTCGTCGTAGATGGACGTGAACGGGCCGATGTAGGAATTCCTGATCTCGCAGCGCTCGCCGATGATGAGCGGGCCGCGAAGGATCGAATTCTCGACCACGGTTCCCGCGCCGACGATGACCTCCCCTTCGATCCGGGTCGCGGCGTCCATCGTGCCGCGCAGGGAGCGCTTCGCGCGAGAGAGCACCATCCGGTTCGCCTCGAGCATGTCCTCGAGCTTCCCCGTGTCCTTCCACCAGCCGGTGATGACGTGGCAGCTCACGTTCTTACCGTGGTCGATCAGGTACTGGATGGCGTCCGTGATCTCGAGCTCGCCCCGGGAGGAGGGCTTGATCGCGTTCACGGCGTCGAAAATGGTCGCGTCGAACATGTAGACGCCCACGAGCGCCAAGTCCGACCGCGGCTCCTTGGGCTTCTCGGTCAGCCGCTTCACGCGCTGTCCGTCCAGCTCGGCGACGCCGAATTCTTGAGGGTTGGGCACGTGCGCGAGGAGAATCTGGCTGTTCGGGCGATCCCGCTCGAACTCGCGCACCAGCGGGGTGATGCCGTCGAGGATCAGGTTGTCCCCCAGGTACATCACGAACGAGTCCTTCCCCATGAAGTCCTGCGCGATCTTGACCGCGTGCGCCAACCCGAGGGGCGCCTGCTGTCTCAAGTAGGTGGTCTTGATCCCGAAGGCGGATCCGTCGCCGAGCGCGGCCCGGATCTCGGGCTCGGTGTCGCCGACGACAATCCCGACGTCGGTGATGCCCGCGTCGCGGATCGCCTCGACGCCGTAGAAGAGGATGGGCTTGTTCGCGACCGGGACGAGCTGCTTCGCGCCCGTGTGCGTGATGGGGCGGAGCCGTGTTCCCTTGCCACCGCTCAGAATGAGCGCCTTCATCCGGAGCGCTTCTCCGCCGCGGACTTCTTGAGGCGCTCCCGTGCGAACGCGCGGCCGCGCTCCAGCACGTCCTTGATCTTCGATGCGTCCTTGGCTCCCGCCACCGCCTGCTCGGGCTTGCCGCCGCCTTTGCCGTCGGCGATCGAGACGGCGTCCTTGGCCCAGTCGGCGGCCGAGAGCGCGCCCTGAAGCGTTGAGCCCACCGAGGCCACCACCGAGAGCTTGCCTTCGATGGCGGCGGCCAGGAGTCCGCCTCCGTTCGGGAGCTTGCGGCGGATCGTGTCCCCCGCCTCCCGCATCTCGTCCACGCCCGCCGCGGCGACTTCGGCCACGACGATCGGCGGGTCCTGCGTCAACGCCTCCGCGATCAGCCGGTCCACGGTCTCGCGCAACCCCTCTCGGCTCTGCTTGGACTGCGCCGCGTGCAGCGCGCGCACCTGTTCCTGCATCGCCGCCACGCGCTCGGAGAGCTGGTCGCGACCCGCGCCGACCCGCGCCGCCAGATCCCGCAGCGTCGCCCGGTCCTCCTCGGCGCGCCGGTACGCCAACGCTCCCGTGACCGCCTCGATGCGCCGCGTGCCCGAGGCGACCGCGGCCTCCGATTCGATCCGGAAATAGCCGATCTCACCGGTGCGGCGCACATGGCATCCGCCGCAGAGCTCCCGGCTGAATCCGGGGACGATGACCTGGCGGACCCGCTCGCCGTATTTCTCGCCGAAAAGCGCCATCGCTCCTTCTTCCTGAGCCTTCCTGAGCGAGGTCCACTCGGTCAGGACGGCGAGGTCGTCCAGGATCCTCTCGTTCACCACCGTCTCGATGGCGTGGACGTCCTCGGGGGTGAGCGCCTTCGAGTGCGTGAAATCGAATCGCATCCGGTCGGGCGCGACGAGCGATCCCGCCTGCTTGAGCTGCGTGCCGAACCTCTGCCGGAGCGCCGCGTGGAGAAGATGGGTCGCGGTGTGATTCCGCTGCGTCGGCGTCCGCTCGGCCTCGTCCACCCTCGCGCGGTACGGGCCGCCCGTGAGCGACGCGAACCCGCCCGCCACGAATTCGCCGCGGTGGACGATGCGGTCGCCGTCTTTGTACACGTCCACGACACGGAGCTTCACGCGCGCGCCCGCCGGCCCCGCGGCTCCGGACTCCACCACGCCCGTGTCGGCGACCTGGCCGCCCGATTCCGCATAGAAGGGGGTCGTGTCGAGCGTGAATTCGATCGCGGCCGAGCCGCCGCCCGCGCCACCGGCGCCCGCGCCGCCGCCCGGGGTCGCATCCCTCACGTCGCGAATCCAGACGCCATCCACTTCCCAGCGGTCGTAGCCCACGAACTCGGAGTGGCCGCCGGGGGTGAGCGCGCGCCATTCGCCCGCGGCGCGGCGGTTCTCGAAGCGCGCCTCCTTCTGGGCGCGCTCGCGCTGCCCCTTCATCGCGGACTCGTATCCCGGCAGGTCCACCGTGAGCCCGCGCTCTCCCGCCATCTCCACCGTGAGGTCGATCGGAAAGCCATAGGTGTCGTAGAGCTGGAACGCGATCGCGCCCGGGAATGCTCTATGCTTTTTCTTCTCCAGCCCCCCCACCGTCTCCTCGAACCGCGCGAGTCCACGCTCGAGCGTCTGCTCGAAACGCGTCTCCTCTTCCAGGATTGCGGCCGCAACAGCGGACTCCTCGCCCTTCAGATAGTCGTATTCCTCGTGGTGAGCCATCTGCGAGACCACGACCGGCACCAGCCGCGAGAGAAACGCCCCCTCGATCCCGAGGTCGCGCCCGAACCGCGCGGCCCGGCGCAGCAGACGGCGCACCACGTAGCCGCGCCCCTCGTTGGAGGGCCGGACCCCTTCGGCGCACGCGAACACCAGCGCCCGGATGTGATCGGTGATGACGCGCGCCGCGCGCCGGCCCCGGTCGCTTGCGGCGGCTTTCGGCGACCCGAGCCGTCGCGCCGCATCGCCGATCGGCAGCAGGAGATCCGTCTCGAAGACGGAGGGGGCGCCCTGCACGATCATCGCGAGCCGCTCCAGCCCCATGCCCGTGTCGATGCCGCGATTCGGGAGCGGACGGCGCTCGCCCGTGGGAAGCTGATCGAATTGAGGGAAGACCAGGTTCCAGAACTCGAGGTAGCGCTCGCAATCGCAGCCGGGAGCGCATTCCGGGCGCCCGCAGCCGACACCCGGGCCCTGGTCCCAGTAGATCTCCGAGCACGGGCCGCACGCGCCCGAGCCGCCGGCGGGTCCCCAGAAGTTGTCCGTCTCCCCGAGCCTCGTGACGCGCTTTCCCCCCAGCCCGATGTGGCTTGCCCAGAGGTCGAAGGCCTCCTGGTCGTCCTTGTAGACGGAAGGGTACAGACGGTCGGCCGGCATCCCGAGAACGCGGGTCGTGAATTCCCACGCCCACTCAATCGCTTCCTTCTTGAAGTAGTCGCCGAAGGAGAAATTGCCGAGCATCTCGAAGAAGGTGGCATGCCGCACGGTGAGCCCCACGTTCTCCACGTCGGTCAGCCGCAGACAGCGCTGCACCGTGACCGCTCTCCGGAATGGAGGCGGATCGGGCGAAGAAAACCAGGGCTTGAACTGCACCATCCCGGCCGATGTGAACAGCAGCGTGGGGTCGTCATGCGGGACGAGCGGAGCCTGAGGCCGGTACGGATGCCCGCGCTCCTTGAAGAACTCGATGAAGATGCGGCGCAGCTCGTCGCTGGTCTTGCGCATCGGGTGCGCTACGTCTCCTCTTTCATGAGTTCGCGGATCGTGTCCCAGCCGAATCCGCGGCGCGCGAGCGCCTGCTGCATGCGGCGCCTGTAGACTTCCGGCGTAAGCGTCGAATACTTCCTGCGCAGCTGGGCGAACCCCAGGGCCGCCCGGCCCTCCTCGCTCACGAGGGAGCGGCACTCTAGATCTGGGTCCTCTTCGAGAAAGGCGTCCAGCTCCCGTATGAGGATGTCCGGAACCCCGCGACGCTTCAGTTTCATCTCGAGGAGCCGACGCCCCTGCGGAGCCTTGAAGAGCTCCGTTCGCAAAAAAGACCGCACGAACGCGCGGTCGTCCAGAAGCGAGACGCGGCGGAGCCGCGTGAGCGCGCGCTCCACCGCTTCCTCATGATACCCGCGCTCGCGGAGGCGGCCTTCGACCTCCCGCTCGGTGCGGGGCCCGCCGGCGAGAATCCTGAGAGCAGCCTCCTTCGCGGCATCCTCGGATCCCGCCCGCTCGGGGCTCAGCGCCATCGGTCTAGATGCGGACCCGGCGTTCTCCCTTGCCGTCCGCTGCGGCCGCGGCCGCCACGGCTTCGGGCGGCGCGACCGCGGCCCTGGTGAGGCCGAGCGCTTCGCGCAGCTTCACCTCCAGCTCGGCCACGGCGTCGGGATGCTCCTTGAGCCAGATTCTGGCGTTCTCGCGGCCCTGCCCGATGCGCTCCTCGCCGAAGGAAAACCAGGTGCCGCTCTTCTGGACCAGGTTCCGCTCGGTGGCGAGGTCCAGAAGCTCGCCTTCGCGCGAGATTCCCTCGTTGTAGAGGATGTCGAACTCGGCTTCCCTGAACGGGGCCGCGACCTTGTTCTTCACGACCTTCACCTTGACGTGGCTTCCGATCACGCTCTCCCCGTCCTTGATCGCGCCGATGCGCCGGATGTCCATCCGCACCGAGGCGTAGAACTTGAGGGCGCGGCCGCCGGTCGTGGTCTCGGGATTGCCGAACATGACCCCGATCTGCATGCGGATCTGGTTGATGAAGATCACGGTTGTGCGCGACTTGGAGATGGTGCCGGTCAGCTTGCGCAGAGCCTGCGACATGAGGCGCGCCTGAAGCCCCATGTGCGAGTCCCCCATCTCCCCTTCGATCTCGGCCTTGGGCACGAGCGCCGCCACCGAGTCGATCACGATCACGTCGATCGCGCCGCTCCGGACCAGGTGCTCGGCGATCTCGAGCGCCTCTTCCCCCGGGTCGGGCAGCGCCACGTGCAGGTTCTCGATGTCGACGCCGAGCTTCTTTGCGTACGCGGCGTCCAGCGCGTGCTCCGCGTCGATGAACACCGCGTTCCCGCCCGCCTTCTGCGCATGGGCGATGATGCTCAGCGTCAGCGTTGTCTTTCCCGAAGACTCCGGACCGTAGATCTCGATCACGCGG
>JBGPHU010000018.1:0-24070 GCA_041484545.1 Candidatus Eiseniibacteriota bacterium
CAGCGCCGCCGCGTCGCCCGACGGGAACGAGAGGGCCGCGTCTCCGACAACCTCGCGCACGGCCGCCGCGTCGCTCGTGATGGTGGGGACGCCGGCGGCCATCGCGAGGAGCGGCGGAATGCCGAACCCCTCGTATCGGGAAGGGTAGACGAAGAGCGTGGCGCCCCCGAGGAGCGCGGCCAGATCGCGATCCGGCACGTAGCCGGGGAGATGCGCGCGGAGCCCGCGCGCCTCCGCGGACCTGGCCGTGTCCGCCGCGAGCGCGTTCAGGGCGCCCGCCAGCACGAGCGGCGGAGCGCTGGCCGGATCCGGGAAGGCGCGCGCCATCGCGTCCACGAGGAGATCGACGCCCTTTCTCGGATCGAATCCGCCGAAGTAGAGGAGGTAGGGACCCCCGAACCGGGCTCGCCACGACGCGGACGCTTCCGGCCCGGCGCGCGTGAACCACCGCGGCACGGCGCAGGGGATCACTTCGATCTTCGAGGCCGCCTCGGGAAGGCGGGTCGCGATGTCGTGGCGGCTCGCCTCGCTCAGCGTGACGATCGCGGCGGCGTTCCGCGCCGAAGCGCGCACCGCGCGGCGGTAGAGGAGGCGGTGGAGGAGCGCGGGCTTCGGCCAGGTGACGAATCCCGGCGCGACCCAGGGAATGAGGTCGTGGAGCGAGAGGACCGAGGGGAAGGGAAGCCCGGAGGGAACGCCATGGTTCCAGGTCGCGTGGTAGAGGTCGGGCGCGGGGTGGATCGCCCGGAGCATCTGGGGCAGCTCGCGCGATTCCCAGCGGATCGTTCCGCCCGATCCCCGTGACTAGCGGACCTCGATTGACTCCCCGATCGGAGCGGCTTCCAGCGGCCGGTCGCTCAGGCCGATGAAGTGGAACCCCCGAGGCGTCAGCTCCTCGAGGATCTGGGTCAGGACGAGGCCGATTCCGGTTGACGGCCCGCGGGCGAGGGGCCTCAGGTCGATCGCGACTCGGGTGGGACGTGGCACGCGGAGGCACGCTACGGCAGGTCCGCCGAAAGGTCAATCGGCCCGCGCATGTGCCGCCTTGACGGTCGATTGCGGCTCCCCGTACTCTGAGGCGTGCTCGCTACGGCGTCTCGCGTCGTGCGTCCCGGCTGGGACGTCGTTTGGCTCAGTGACATTCCCTGGGGCAGTCTCTGGCAGAGACCGCAGCAGCTCGCCACGAGATTTCCGGCCGAGGCGCGAATCCTCTTCGTCGAGCCCTGGACCTTGGGCCATGCGCCGGCGTTTCGGCCGGCGGCCGTCACGAGCCGGATCGCTCGTGTGTCGTTTCCATTTCTTCCTCTCCACGCCCGTTCCGAGGCACAGCGGAGGCTCGCGTACCGGATGGGTGATTCGGCTCTCGGCGCGGGCGCGCTCGAGATGCTCCAGCGCGCGTGGGTGCTCACGCTTCGGGGTTTCGGCAGGCCGGCTGCCAGGCGCCTCGCCCTCGTGCAAAACTTTCTCGCCCGCCCTTCGCTGGCGGCCTTCCGTCCGGAGCGGGTCGTGTACGACATGATCGACGCACCGCTCCATTTCGCGCCGGTGCCCCCGCGCCTCGTGCCTCACTGGGAGGGGCTCCTGCGCGAGGCGGATCGCGTCAGTGTCACGTCGGCGCCGCTGGCCGCGCTCGCGAGGGCCGGGGGTGCCCGGGATCCTCGCGTCATCGGGAACGGGGTGGAGGTCGCGCGCTTTCAGGCGGCGGCTCCCGCCCGGGATCTTCCCGGCGATCCGGGAGCGCCGATCCTCGGATACGTGGGCTCGCTCCATTCGTGGCTCGATGTGGCGCTGGTGGGCGCGCTCGCCAAGGCACTCCCCCAGGCGCGGGTCGTCCTCGTGGGCCCCGCGCATCCTTCGACCCGCGAGGATCTCGCGCGCGCCCAGGCCGGAGCGCCGAATCTCTTCTGGCTGGGTCCTAAGCCCTACGCGGATGTGCCCTCGATCGTGCGGGCGTTCCGGGTGGGGCTCATTCCCTTCCGGCGCACGCCGCTCACGGAGGCGGTGAACCCGGTCAAGCTTTACGAGTACGCCGCGGCCGGCGTGCCGTGCGTCACGACGCGATTCACCGACGAGGTGCGCGCGTGGGGGGACGCCGCGCGGGTCGCCGATTCCGAGCAGGAGTTCATCGCGGCGTGCGCGGCACTCGTCGCGGCGCCGGTGGACCCCGAGCCGCTCGTCGCGTTCGCCCGCCGCCATGACTGGGGCGAGATCGGAGGACGATTCGTGGAATTCTGCCTGGAGGACGACGCGTGACACCGCCCGGCCGCGGCCGCAAGGGTCCCGCGCGCGCGAGCTTCTCATTCGCCCGATGGGCCTGGGCGGTGGTCGCGTTCCTGGTGCTCGCGTTCTTCTACCCGATCACTTTCGGGAAGGTGTTTCTCTCGCCCGATTCCGTAGCACCAGCGGGCTTTGCCCATATCGCGCTCGACGCGCTCGCCCAGCGTCACGTGTACGCGCTCTGGAATCCGTACCACTTCCTCGGAATGCCCTCGTTCGGAAGTCTCACCTTCGTGCCCTACGTCTATCCTCTGGACGTCGTCTTCGGATTTCTGAACAAGACGCTCCACTTTCCGGATCTCACGTGGCTCCTTCTGCACTACCTCCTTCTCGCGCTCTCGATGCTGGCGCTCCTGCGCGCCCTGGGGGCTTCCCCCGAGGGCGCCACGCTCGGGGCGATCACATTCGCGCTCACCCCGAACCTGGTCGCGGTCGGCGCGTTCGGGCATGGAAGCCAGATCATGACCGCGGCGTACCTGCCGCTCCTGCTCCTCTTGCTCGACCGGTTCGCCCGCCGGGGATCGCTTCTGGCGCTGGCCGGCTTCGCGCTCGCGGCGGCGCTGCAGCTCCTCCGCGGGCACGTGCAGATCGTCTTCTACACGTGGCTCGCGCTCATGGGCTACGCGCTCTTCCTTGCGGTCACGGGAGTCCGTGAGGGCCGGAAGGGGGAGGCGATACGCGCGCTCTCAGGGCTCGCGGCGGGCCTTCTTCTCGGATTCGGGATGAGCGCTTTCCTCTATCTCCCCACGCACGAGTACGCGAAGCTCTCGGTACGCGGCGGCGGCGAAGGCGGCGGCGCCGGCCTCCAGTACGCGACCGCGTGGTCGTTCCACCCCCGCGAGATCCTCACGTTCGTGATCCCGAGCATGTTCGGATTCGGCGGCCGGACCTACTGGGGCAGCATGCCGTTCACCGACTATCCGAATTACATGGGCATCGTCCCGCTCGCGCTCGCGATCTACGGCGCGATCCGGTGGGCCGGCAAAGTCCGGTGGTATCTCGTCGCGATGGCCGCGATCGCCCTGCTCATGTCCTTCGGGAAGCACTTCCAGCCGCTCTATTCGCTGCTCTATTACCATCTGCCGTTCTTCAACAAGTTCCGGGTGCCGGTGATGATCCTGGTCCTGGTCCAGTTCGCGGTCTCGGCCCTGGCCGCATTCGGACTCACGAAGGCGCTCGAGCGTCCCGTGGCGACCCGGGACAAGGCCAAGGATCCGGGCGCTCTCTGGACGCGGGCGGCGCTTCTCTCCGTGGTGGGCGGGATCGCGGTGACCGCCCTGCTCCACGCGGCTTCCGATTCGCTGGTGGGCGTCGCGTTGCGGGACCATCCGAACATCGGAGGGGAAGGCGCGCACCAGGCGCTCGACATGGCCTCGCTGGACGCCATCAAGTCGGCGCTTCTTCTGGGAATCGGCTTCCTGATCATCGCATTCGCCCGCCGCGGGCGCATGACCCGGGTCGTGGCGGCGGGCGCGATTCTCCTCGTCACCGCCGCCGACCTCTGGGTCATCGATCGGAAGATCATCGACCCACAGGTGGGATCGCCCGAGGACTACGCGGGGTACTTCAAGGAGACGTCCGAGGTGACCTATCTCAGGTCCGACTCGACGCTCTTCCGCGTTTTCCCCCTTCAGTGGAACGACAGCCGCCTCGCAGCCTACGGAATCGCGTCCGTCCTGGGGTATCACCCCGCGAAACCGAGGCTCTACCAGGCGCTCGCGGACACGGCGGGCATCATGAGCAGCATGAGCATGCTGAGGTTCCTGAACGTGAAATACGTCCTTCTGGACGGCCATCTTCCACCTGGAACGCCGGGCATGGAGCTCCGCCACGACGGAGAGGTGAAGGTCTACGAAATCATGGGAGCGCTCCCGCGCGCCTACGTCGTGCACCGGCTGAAGCCCATACGGGACGACGTCGTCGCGCTCGCGACCATCCGGACGTCCGGGTTTGCGCCCTCGCAGGAGGCGCTCTGGACCGGTACGGACCCGCTCCCGCCGATGGCCGAGCCACAGACGCCGGATTCGGTGGGTGTGATCCGCTACGACTTCAACGAGGCGGAGTTCCTGGTCAGGACGGTGGCGCCCGGTCTTTTCGTGCTCGCGGACCAGTACGATCCGGACTGGAGGGCGACCGTGGACAAAGCTACCGCGGAGATCTATCGGGTGGACTACCTGATGCGCGGCGTGCTGGTCGGACCCGGTGTGCACCGGATCCAGTTCCGCTATGTGCCGCGCTTTCTCGAGGCGGGAATCCGGATCTCGACTCTGTCCCTCGTCCTGACGGTCGCTCTGGCGGGCGCGGGACTCTTCCTGAGACGTCGACGAAGAGGGGTGACCGTGGACCAAGACGACGAGACGGCGGGGCCGCCCCGGTGAAGGCGCTCGTCATCATTCCGACCTATAACGAGCGGGAGAACCTGGTCCCGCTTCTGAAGCAGATCTTCTCGGAGGGGCTTCCGCTCGAAGTTCTCATCATCGACGACAACTCGCCCGATGGCACCGGAGCGGTCGCCGACGAAATCGCCGCCTCCGACTCGCGAGTCCACACGATGCACCGCGCGGGGAAGATGGGCCTGGGGTCCGCCTACGTCGCGGGATTCCAGTACGCGCTGGAGCGGGACTACGACGCCGTGTTCGAGATGGACGCGGATTTCTCCCACAATCCGGATTCGCTTCCCGAATTCCTGCGCGAGCTTGAAACCGCGGACCTGGTCGTCGGCTCGCGATACCTGCACGGAGTCACCGTCGTGAACTGGCCGCTGAGTCGCCTCATCCTCTCCTACGGGGCGAACCTCTACAGCCGGATCATCACCGGCCTGCCGCTCAAGGATGCGACCGGCGGATTCAAGTGCTTCCGCCGCGAGGTGCTGGAGGCCATCGACCTGACCCGCGTCCGGTCCGACGGGTACGGTTTCCAGATCGAGATCAATTTCAAGGCCTGGAGGAAGGGATTCCGCATCCGTGAGATCCCGATCCTCTTCGTGGACCGGCGCGCCGGAGAGTCGAAGATGTCGCGGCGCATCGTGTGGGAAGCCGCGTGGATGGTGTGGAGGCTCCGCGTTCTCGACCTGCTCGGCGCTCTCTAGAGGACGCGCATGTCCCTCTCCCTGGTGATCGTCCACTACCGGAGCCTCCCGGCCCTCGAACGTCTGCTCCGGTCGCTTCGCGACTCCAGGCCCGCCCCCCTCCGGGAGATCCTGGTGGTGAACAATTCCGGAGAGCCGCTGGAAGATCTGGTCCGCGATCAGCCCTGGCCGGTGCGGCTCATCGTTCCGGGCCGGAACCTGGGCTATGCGCGCGGGGTGAATGAAGGCATCCGGGCGGCCCGGGAGGATCAAGTCCTGATCCTGAACCCGGATATCCTGGTCACGCCCGGCTCCATCGAAGGGCTCGTCCGTTGCGTGGAGGAGCGCCCCCGAGCTGGGATCGTCGCTCCCAGGCTCATGAACGCCGACGGCACGCTTCAGCTTTCGGCCCGGCGATTCTACAATTGGAAGACCCTCCTCTTGAGACGGGCGCCGCTCGGGCCCTACGCGGCCCGGAGCCGCACCCTCAGGAACCACCTCATGGCCGACTGGGACCACGCGGACACGCGCGCCGTGGACTGGGTCCTGGGTGCGGCCATGCTGGCGCGGAAGCGCGCGATTCGCGACGTGGGGCTGATGGATGAGCGCTACTTCCTGTACTTCGAAGACGTGGACTGGTGCCAGAGGATGTGGCGCCACGGATACGAGGTTCTCTACTGTGCCGAGGCCACGATGGTGCACGAATACGCCCGGTCCAGCGCCCAGCTTCGCGCGCGCTCGATCCGCGCACACGCGGCGGGGCTGCTTCGCTTCGCGGAGAAATGGAGCGCCTTCCTCTACGCCGTGAGCCAGTACCGACGACGCATTCTCTCCGTGGCGACCCTCGCGGCCGACGTCCTGGCCGCCGTGCTCGCGTTCCTCGCGGCCTACGGCATCCGGACCTCGCTCGCCTCGATTCTCGAAAAGCCGGTCTACCCGCTCCCGAGCTATGGCGGTCTCCTCTTCTTCACCGTCGCGGTCACGGTGGCCGCGCTCGCCGCCAACGGCCTCTACCGCCGCACGACGTTCGTGGACTCGATCGAACGCGCGTTCTCGATCGGCCAGGCGGTCTTCCAGGCGGTCCTGTTCCTCATGGCCGCGACGTTCCTGTTCCAGACGCCCCGGTACTCGCGGGTGCTCGTGCTCCTGCTCGCGCCGGTCCTCTATGGAGCGCTCCTTCTCGTGCGGAGCCTCGCCGGCCGTCTCGGCGAGGGGGCGAGGAGCCAGGGGTTCGCCTTCCGGCGGGTGCTGGTCGTGGGCTCCGGGGCCGAAGCCGAGCGGGCCCGAGAGGCCTTCGAGGAGGCGCGTCGCGACGGGTTCGAGCCGCTGGGCACGGTCGTGCCGGCGGGCTCCGGCGAGTCCCCCGAGGCCGCTGCGGTCAGGCTCCGCGCGCTCGTCGAGAGCGAGCGGATCCAGATCGTATGCGTGGCGCCCGAGCCGGCCGAGGTGCCGTACCTGCTCGCGGCGGCGATGGCGTTGCGTGACTCGGGCGCGGCCACCTACTGGACCGGTTCCGTCGCCCAGCTCGCCTCCGAGGAGAACCTCGCGTCGCTGGGCGGCGTGCGCGCGGTGCTGCTCCACGCCCCGAGCCGCGGGCTCTCCGTCCGCGTGAGAAAACGCGCGAGCGATCTCCTGCTCTCGCTTTTCATCGCGCCGTTCCGCTGGGGCGCGCTGCGCGGCTACCTCGCCCGGCGAGGAGAGAGCTACGGACCCGCGGAGGCGTGGGGACGCGTGTGGACCGGGCGCCTGAGCTGGGTGGGGCGGAGCGCGTACGAGGCGGACCGATGGGCCAACGTCCCGGGATGGGCGCGGCTCGCTCTCGAGTCGATCCGGCCCGGCGTGGTGACCCCTCCCAACGTCGCCATGGGCGATCCGATGGCCCGCGTGACCGCAGATCTCGCCTATCTCTCGCGCTTCTCGCTCGCGGAAGACCTGCGCCAGTTCCTGCGCGCCACACGAAGGGACCTCTCGTGAGGCGTCCGGCAGGGAACCCCGCGCGCGGCTGGGCCCGCGCGATCGGGATCGCTGTTCTCGCCTCTCTTTCGGGAGGTCTTCCCGGCGCGGCGGCGGCCAAGATCCCGCTCTTCGTGAGGAGCTACGTCAACTCGAACGAGATTCAGAGCCTGATCGCGTGGAACGGTCTTCTCACGATGGGGACCCTGGGCGGAATCGTCACCATCGACCCCTCGACGGGCGCCATCACGAAGATCCTCCGCTCTCCCGCGGGGCTTCTTTCCAACCATGTGCTCGCGGTGGAAGTCTCTCCTTCGGGGCTCCTCTGGGCCGGCACCGCCGAGGCGGGAATCGCGAGGCTTCGCCCCGACGGGACCTTCCGAAGGACGCTCAGCTCCTTCGACGGGCTGCCCAGCGATCGCATCCAGGCGATCTACACGCATGGGGACTCGGTGTGGGTCGGAACGGGCGCGGGAGTCGCGCTCTTCACGGAGAACCCGGGCACAGGGTCGATTGGGCTGACGCGCTCCTTCACCAGCGCGACCACCTCCGGCGCGCTCGCCGGAGACGACGTGCGCGGGTTCGCTCAGGTGGGGGACACGCTCTGGGCGGCGACCACCTCGGGGCTCTCGAGTTTCACGGGCGGTGCCTGGTCGAACCGCACGGCGGCGCTCTCCCGCGCGGCGACCTCGCTCGCGTTCTTCGCGGACACGCTGTGGGCCGCGACCGATCTCGGCCCCTATCAGTACGTCTCCGGGGTCTTTCTTCCGGCGAATTCCGGCCATGCGTTCCCCAGCCAGACCTTGGGCGTGAGCGCGCAAGCGCTCTTCTCAGGCTCCTCCTCCTTCGGCGTCTATCGTTATTCCCCGGCCGGCGGATGGACTCCGGTCTCGGCAGGGCTCCCGAGCCTTCGCGTCACGGCCCTCGGCACGGGGCCGGACGGAGCGCTCTGGGCCGGCACCGCGGGGGGGGCCGCCCGATTCCTCCCCGCCTCTCTGTCCTGGGAGCCCCACGTGTCCGACGGCCCACTCGTCAACGGAACGGCGCGCGCCGTAGCCGACGTCCGCGGCGTCTGGTTCACTACCGGAAACGATTTCCCGCTCGGGTCCTCGCGGGGCGCGGTGCTCCATTTCGACGGAGCGGCGTGGAGCGCGCTCACGTACGAGACCACCGCCGGCGCGTTCCAGCAGGCGGACGCCTTCGCGCTCTTCTCCGACCGCGCCTCACGGCTCTGGATCGGGCACTGCTGCACGGACGCGGATCCGCGTCCTCGCATCGACCGCTACGATCCCGCCACGGGCGTATGGGACACGCCCGCCGCGTACAACATCTGGGCCATCGACGAAGCGCCCTCGCCGAGAGTCTACGCGGCGAGCGTCGAGCACGAGAACGGGGTGTACGTGTTCGACGAGTCCAGCGGGGCCCTGCTGGATTCGCTCACGCCCGGGAATTCGGGGATCACGAGCAACAATCTCCGCGCGGTGCGTTTCGATTCCGCCGGGAAGGGCTGGTTCGCCACGGCGTTCAACGGCGTCGACATCTGGGATGGCCGGGGCACTCCCGGGCACGGGGACGACCTCTGGGTTCATCTGGTCGCCCAGCCCAGCAGTCAAGTTTCCTCGCTGGTGGTGTTGGACCCCCAGACCGCATGGATCGGCACCGCCGCGGGCGTAGGAAGGGTCCAGAACCGACTCTTCACCCATGTGTTCACCGTCCCCAAGCTGCCCAGCGGGCAGGTCAGCGACTTGGCCCTCGATTCGTCCGGGAGCCTCTGGATCGCGACCGCGGCGGGTCTCGCGCGGGTGGACGCCTCCGGGGCCGGATCGGTGGACGTGTACACCACTGCCGACGGCCTCGTGGACGACGACGTCCGCGCGCTGGCGTGGGACGCGGCGCGAGGCGTGCTCTGGGTGGGCACCGCGAACGGCATCTCGCGAGTTGTGCCGGGGTCGGGAGCGTCCGGGATCAGCGCCGCGGCCTACGTGTATCCGAACCCCGCGCGCGAGGCGGGTATCTTGAAGCTCGGCGGAATCCAGAACGCGATCGAGGGGGAGATCCGGGACTTAGCGGGGAACGTCATTCACCGATTCCGCTGCGATCCCGCCGCGAACGAGATCTGGGATCTGACGAGGGATAACGGCGAGCCCGCGCCCTCGGGCATCTACCTGGTTGTGATCCGCGACAAGACGGAGTCCAGGATCCTGCGCGCGGCCGTCGTGCGATGAAGCTCGACCGCCCACGCACCGTCGTATCGCCCCCCGACCGCGCGGCCTGGGATGCGCTCGTCTCCCGGGCCCCGGGCGCGAGCGTGTTCCACACGTCGGCGTGGGCGGAGCTCTGGGTCGAGGAATGGCGCGGCGCCAGGTGGGTGGCGCACGTCGTGGAGGACGGACAGGGATACGCGGGCGGAATCTCCTCCATCGTCCGGAGCCGTGGGATCGGCCGCACGGTTCTCTCGATGCCCTTCGGCACCTACGGGGGACCGCTGGTGCGCGAGGGGCACCCGGATCCAGGTTCTGTGCGGCGAGAGCTGCTCGACTCGTTCGCGAGGGTCGCCGGGAGCCGGTGGACGCTCCGCTCGGAGATGACCTGGTACGAGGGGTCGAAGGAGGAAATCCCTTCCCCGCTCTCCGCGGCCGAGAGCTTCACGCACGTGCTGCCCCTCCAGCCCGATTTCGAGGCGCTGGCCGGCGGATTCACTCCCGCGGCGCGCCGCCTCGTCCGGCAGGCCGAGGAGAGCGGGCTCACCATCCGGGCGGCGGCGGGCGAGGAGGACCTGCGCGCCTTCTACGAGATCGCGACGGAGACGGTCCGCCGTCGAGGGGGGAAGCCCAAGCCTTATTCCCTCTACCAGCGCATCCAACGCTCGCTGGTTCCGGCGGGCCTCGCGCGATATCACCTCGTGCTCCACGAGGAGCAGCCCGTGGCGGGGAGTCTCCACCTGTTCCACGAGGGCGTGGTGATGAACTGGCTCCCCGTCTCCCTTGAGTCCAGCTGGCACCTGAGGCCCAACAATTTTCTCATCGCGCGCACCCTCGAGACGCTGTGCCAAGCGGGATACGTGGAATACAACTTTGGAGCATCCCCTCACGACGCGGCCGGCTTGATCCGCTTCAAGGAAGGGTGGGGCGCGACCCCGCGTCCGCTCGTCATCGCCGGGCGGAGAAGCTCGGTCCACCGGAAGCTCCGGGGATAGCTCGCTCGGTGCGCATCCTCCTTCTCGCGCACGGACCTTCCATCCACACGCGCCGCTGGGTGCGCGCGCTTCGCGAGCGCGGGCACGATCTTAGTCTTCTCACCGCGCACGCAAGTCCCTCGCCCGAGGCGCCGGAGCGGGTCGTGGGCCTGCCCTTGCCCTGGGCGGCGCTGCGGTATCTGAGCGCCCTGGGCGCGGTGCGGCGCGAGATGCTCGAATTCCGGCCCGACGTGACGGTCGCGCATTTCCTTCCGAACTACGGCCTCCTCGCGGCGCTCTCCGGCGCGCGCTCGTGGATGCTCTCCTGCTGGGGCTCGGACCTCCTGATCAACCCCTATCGCTCGCCTCTTCACCGCGCCCGCGCCCGGTACGTGCTCCGGCGCGCGCCGCTGATCCACGTGGACGCCGAGGTTCTCGCGGAGGTAGCGGTCGCGCTCGGCGCGGATCCGGGGCGGGTCTGGACGCGCGCGTGGGGCGTGGATGCCGCGGCGCTCGCGCCGGCAGGCGGCGAGGGCGCCGGCGGGAAGGGCGGCCCGCGGATTCTATGGACGCGCCAGCTCGAGCCCGTCTACGACCCCGAGCCCTTCGTCCGCGCGCTCGGAGCCCTGAAGCGCCGCGGCTTCGCGTTCCGCGCGTCGATGGCGGGGGACGGACCGATGCGGGACCTTGTGTCGGCATGGATCCGCGAGGAGGGAGTGGAACGCGAAGTCACGCTCGAGGGGTTCGTCGAGGAGGAGAGACTCCGCGCGCTCTACCGCGCGTCCGATCTCTACGTCTCGGTCTCGAGGTCCGATTCCACCTCACAGTCTTTGCTCGAGGCGATGGCGGCGGGGCTCTTCCCGATCGTGAGCGACATCGCGGGAAACCGCGAGTGGGTGACCCATCGGCGCGAGGGATATCTCGTGCCCACGGGTGACGTGGACGCGATCGCCTGCGCGGTCGAGGAAGCCTGGCGCGATCCGGAGCGCGACGCCATGCGGGCGCGCGCCCGCGAGAGAGTCCTCGAGCGGGGGAACTTCTCGGAGACGGTGGATCAGCTCGAGGCGAGGCTTCGCGCGCTCGCTGCGCGCGAACGGCGTAGGCCGTGAAGCGCGTACTGGTTCTCGCCTATTTCTTCCCGCCGCTCGGCGGCGGCGGATGCCAACGCACGCTCAAGCTCGTGCGCTACCTCGAGCCCTTGGGGTGGCGATCCACCATCGTGACCACGCGTGACCGCGATTATTGGATCCAGGATCCCACTCTGGAGGAGGAGATCCCCGCAGGCGCCGAAGTCGTGCGGGTAGGCGGGCTCACGGCGGGGAAGATCGTGCGGACCTTCGCGCGCGCGGGCATTCCGGTGCAGGAGGCGCAGGGGCGGAGGCGGGCCGGGCCGTTTCGGGCGCTCCGCTCGCTCCAGCGCTGGATGCTCCTTCCCGACGCCTACCGCTCGTGGGCTCAAGCCGCGGAGCGGGCGGCGAGCGCGCGGATCCTGGAAGGAGGCATCGACGCGCTCTGGACCACGTCGTCGCCCGAGAGCGCGCATCTCGCGGGGCTCGCGCTGAAGAAGAAGCATCGTCTTCCATGGGTCGCCGATTTCCGCGATCCCTGGGTCGGTCGCGCGACCTACCGTCCTCCGACACCCTGGCACGACGCGCGGCACCGCGCGATGGAGCGGAGGGTGGTCTCGGCGGCGGATCGCGTGACCCTCGTGAGCGAAGCGATGGTCGCGCTCTACCGCGCGCGCTATCCCGAGATCGCCCCCGGCAGGTTCGTCTTCCTGCCGAACGGATTCGACTCCGACGACTGGCTGCGCGCGGACCGGCAATCCGCGGCGCGCCCCCGCATCGTGCCCGATCGCGGGATGCCGCGGCGGTTCGTTCTGCTCCATGCGGGGCAGCTCGCGCATCGGCCCACCGTGCGGACCCTTCTCGAAGCCGCGCGCCTCGCGATGCGGCGCGACCCGGAGGCGCGCGCGGAGCTCACGCTCCGCTTCGTCGGCGGCAACGAGGAGATCGGGCCGCGTGAGCGCGAGCGATACGGGCTGGGAGACGCGCTCGAGTTTCTTCCGTCCCAGCCCCACGTCGACTCGCTCGTCTCGATGCGGAGCGCGGACGCGCTCGCGCTGTTGGGCCACGGAGGAGCCGCCGATGCGCTCCTCTACACAGGTAAGATCTACGAGTATCTGAGCAGCGGGCGGCCAGTGCTCGCGATCCTGGACCAGGGGCCCGCGGCCGATCTGATTCGTTCGGCCGGGGCCGGACACGTGGTCCTCCCGGGAGACGTCGAGGGGGCGGCTTCGACGCTCCTTACGTGGCTCCGCCTGTCCCGGGCAGGAGTTAGCCTCTCCACAAAGGTCCCCGCCACCCTGCTCGAAGCGTGGGAGCGTCGGAATATGGCCTCCCTGGCCTCCGTACTTCTATCGGAAATCGCCTCCAAAAAACCTCGCTGATCCTGCGTTTCCCACCACGCCCGGCCGCTGCCCAACCCCATGCCTTCCAAGAAAATAAAAAATCTTCACCGTCCCATGAAATAGGGTTGACACCCCTCTGAGGGGCAGACTAGGATGCCGCGGTGGTGATTTGTGGGGAATCGTGGGTTATAGACCGCCGCGGTTGATGACGACCCGGAGACGAACGGGGACGGTGGATGGCGACGTTTCGGGGAAGCTATCAGCACTCGATCGACCACAAGGGGCGCATCAGCATTCCCTCGCGCTTCCGGAAGGTCCTCTCGGGCGACGCCTCCGACACCTTCATCATCCTTCGCGGCCTGGAAACCTGCGTCGCGCTCTATCCCCTGGACGAGTGGCGGAGGATGGAGGAGCGCCTGCGCTCCCGCTCCTTCCACGATGAAATCAATCGCCGCTTCCTGCGGATCATGTCGCTGGATCTGAACGAGGGGCTGCTCGACGCGCAGGGACGCGTCGCCATCCCCCCGCGGCTTCTCGCGCACGCGAGTCTGACCAAGGACGCCATGGTGAACGGCGTCGTCGACCATATCGAGATCTGGGATCCGGCGCGGTTCGACGAGTACCTCAAGAACTCCAGCCGGAGCTACGAGGACATGGCGGGAGAGCTCCTCCTGTGATCGGCGCGCTCGCGCCCGCGCGGCGCTCCTTCGCGTTCGACCGCCCCGTGTTCCAGTGGGACGCTCCTCGGGGCGCAGGTCCCTTGGTCGTGCGCCTGTTCGGACGGCTTGGAGCGCGGGAGCTCAAGCAGATGGCGATCGCGATTCGCGAGCGCGGACGGTCACCCCGCGACCTCGTGTGTCTGGACTTCGAGCAGGTCACGCACCTCGACTATCGCGCGCTCCCCGATTTCGCTCGCTCGCTGACGCGCCAGCAGAGCACGGGCGCCGACGTGTGCCTCGTCGGGATGAGCGGCTACATACGAACCTTGTTCGACGTGGCGGGGCAGGGGCCCGCGCTGCGCCGTCTGGAGTGGAAGCCCATGGAGGACGCGGAACCTTCGCGCCGGCCGCTGGGGATCGCGCGAGTCGCGCCGTACCCGGCGCCCCGCCGTGACAACTTGCTTTAAACCTCGGATTCCGAGGAACTGAATGCCGGGTCACGTCCCGGTTCTCAAGGAGGAGGCCGTCCAGTTGCTCCTGACAGATCCGAGCGGGACCTACGTGGATGCGACTTTCGGGGGCGGCGGTCACGCCGCGGCAATCCTCGAGTCGCTGGGGGTGGATGGGAGGCTGGTGGGTTTGGACTGTGACCCGGCTGCAGTTGATCGAGCGCGCGCCAATCCGCCCGCACCGGAACCCCGGTTTCGGGCGGTGCGCGCGCGTTTTTCCCAGATGGCGGAGGCGCTCGGCGATCTCGGCATCGATCGGGTCGACGGCATCCTCGCGGATCTGGGGCTCTCCTCCGTGCAGCTCGACGATCCCGAGCGCGGGTTCTCGTTCTTAGCGCCCGGCCCCCTGGACATGCGGCTCGACCCCTCGCTGCCGATGACCGCCGAGGCGCTCCTTCGCCACTCGGACGACGAAGAGCTGACCCGAATCCTCCGGGAACTGGGCGAGGTTCCGCGCCCGCGCGCGGTCGTGCGAGCCATCCGGCGCGCGCTGGCGACCGGAAGCCCTCTGACCGCCGAAGCGCTGCGCTCGGCTCTCGATCCCCTGTTTCAGGGGCCGTCGCGACCGCGGCGCCTTTCGCAGATCTTCCAGGCGCTGCGGATCGCCGTGAACCATGAGCTCGAAGAATTGCAATCGCTCCTCCACGGGGCGACGTCCCTATTGCGGCCGGGCGGAATGCTTTGTGTCATCGCGTATCACTCGCTCGAAGACCGAATCGTCAAAAACGCGTTCCGTCCGCCGCGCCCCTCCGATCCCCATGTGCCGCTTGCCGAGACCCCCTGGATTCCCGTAACCAAGAAGCCGATCCGGCCGAGCGAGGAGGAAACGCGGCGCAACACGCGCGCGCGGAGCGCCCGGCTCAGGGCCGCGCGGCTGAAACCGGAGGCCGCGTGAGCCTCGCCGCGCGTATGCCGGCCGAGGCCGACGTGGCACAGGCCCAGGGGCCCGGTCCCTATCTGCGATTCCGCACGCAGTCCAAGCGCCGCATGAGCGGGCGAATCATCGCGCTGCTCCTGGTTGCGGCCTCGCTCCTGTTCGCGAAGGTGTGGGAGCGCACGGTCTCGAACTCCCTTTCCATGGAGCGGGACCGGCTGGCCCGCGACGTCAGGTCGCTCGAGAACAGGATCCGCATCACCCGCGATCTGGAAGAGCAGGCCGCGTTCCGGGACGGCATCGATCTGACGGGCCTGACGCGGCTCGGCTTCCAGAATCCCGATCCCGCGCGCGTCGTGGACGTCGATCTCGTTTCGCCGCGCGTCCGGCGCGGCCTCCATCCGGCGCTCGGCGCCAGGCTGATGGGTGCGCTCCGCAAGACGCTGCCGTCGTTCCTGACCGAGCGCGTGGTGGGATTGCCCGCCGCGCCGGTCGAAGCAGGAGGAAGCCGATGAGTCCGCTCCATCTGAGACGCCTGAAGCTGCTCGCCCTGATCGGGATCCTTTTCTACGGCGTTATCCTGGCGCGGCTCGTCTCGATCCAGGTTTTCGGCCACGCGAAGCTGGACCGCGAAGCGCGCGGGCAGCAAACCTCCCGCGTGATCCTCGAGCCCGAGCGAGGGCTGATCTACGACCGTCACCTGCTTCCGCTGGCCGAGAACGTGGACTTGAGCCAGGTTTCGGTGCGTCCGGCCGAGGTCCGAAACGCCTCCGCGGCGAGGCAGTTCATCCGGACCGCCGCCGGCGCCCGCGGTCTGGACCGTCTCCAGCGAGGTCGCCGCAGCGCCTACATCCGCATCTCGTCGCAGGTGAGCCCCGAGCAGGAAATCGCGCTCCGGAAAACGGCGCTGCCCGCCGGCGTTCAGGTGGAAGAGGTTCCTTCCAGAGTCTACCCGTTGGACGACGTCGCCCGTCCGGTCGTGGGGGTCGTGGGCGTCGACGGGACCGGGCTCGAGGGAATCGAGAGCGTCTTCGATCGGGAACTGCGCGGCGTCAGCGGGTGGGCTACTCTTTTCAGGGACGGCCGCGGGCTCGAGCACCAACTGCCACAGAGCATGGTCAAGCTTCCCGAGCCCGGACTGAGCCTGGTGACGACGATCGACCGGGACGCGCAGTCGGTTCTGGTCATGGAATTGAAGCAGGCGGTGGCACGGACCGGCGCGCGAAGCGGCACGGCGGTCTTCGCCGATCCCCACACCGGCGACATCTTCGCGATGGCGACCGTGGACGGGGCGAACCCTCCGGCCGGCGCGTCCGGACGGAACCGCGTCATCGCGGATCAGTACGAGCCGGGCTCCACGTTCAAGCTCCTAGTAGGTTGCGCCGCGCTGGAAGAGCACGTCTTGACTCCGGAGGACTCCTTCTTCGTGAACAAGGGTCAGCTCGACATGGGGGCCTTCACGATGCACGACGCGCATCCGGAGACGCGCTGGTACACGGTGCGCCAGGCGACCGCGCTTTCGAGCAACGTGTGCTACGCGCAGATCGGAATGAAGGTGGGCGCGAGCACCCTCTACCGCTATTCCCGGCTCTTCGGATTCGGGCAGCCGACGCGCGTCCAGCTTCCCGGCGAAACGTCCGGACAGATCCGGAACCCCTCACGCTGGTCCGCCCGCTCGCTGGCGACAATCTCGATCGGCCAGGAGGTGACCGCGACGCCCATGCAGATCCTCATGGCGTACTGCGCGGTGGCGAACGGCGGGATCCTCATGAGGCCGCGCATCGCGTCGGCGCTGGTGAACGAGAACGGGCAGGCGGTGAGGACCTATCCCGTCGAGCGCGTGCGGCGCGTGATCTCGCCCGAAACGGCCGACACGTTCCGCTCCTTCCTCCGCGACGCCGTGACCATGGGCACCGCGCAGGAAGCGGCGCTCCCGTGGTGCGAGGTGGCGGGGAAGACCGGCACGGCGCAGAAATCGGACGAGGGGGGCCGCGGGTACGGCCAGGGCCGTTACATCGCGTCCTTCGTGGGTATGGCGCCCGCCCAAAATCCTCAAATCGTGGGACTGATCGTTCTGGATGAGCCGCGCGGCGCCTATTACGGCGGCGCCGTGGCCGCCCCGGTCTTCCGCGACATCGTGGCGACGTGGGCCACGCTGGGCCGCGGTCCGGTCCGCATTCCCGCGCAGACGCTTGTCACGGCTTCCGCGCGGAGGCCGCCGGCGGTCCGCGTTCCCGACGTGAGGATGATGGCGGCCGACCAGGCGCGCTACGTCATCCGCTCGATGGGAATGGATTGCGCCATGGAGGGAAGCGGCGCGCGCGTGGCGGTCCAGTCGCCGGAGCCGGGATCGCATGCGCGCTCGGGCGAGGTCGTGCGGATCGTCCTCTCCACCGACCCTCCTCCCGACACGGGATTCCCGGATCTCAAGGGTCTTTCGGTGCGCGAGGCGGTGGCGCGCCTGGGCGACCTCTCCGTCCGCGTCTCCTCCATCATCGGCAGCGGCCAGGTGGTGGAGCAGGATCCACCGGCGGGCTCGGCGATCCGGGCCGGCGAATCGTGCGCGCTCAAGTGCGCGCCTCGGAGCTTGTGATCGCGATCGCCGCCCTGCGCACCGAGGCGCTCCCCGGACTCCTGGGAGCGTCGGAGACGAGGGGCGCGCTTCGCGGCGAGTGGGAAACCGTGCGGTACGACTCGCGTGACGTGAAGCCGCGCGACCTTTTCGTGGCGGTTTCCGGGTTGAAGCAGGACGGCCACGGCTACGTGGAGTCCGCCGCCCGGCGTGGAGCCGTGGCCGCGGTCGTGGCGCGGTTCGTCCCGGAAGCGGAACTCCCCCAGATCAAAGTTCGCGACCCGCGGCGCGCGCTCGCGATCCTCGCGGGCGAGGAGACGGGGCATCCCTCGCGCGAGCTCACGCTGGCGGGTGTGACCGGCACGAACTGCAAGACCACCACGGCCTATCTGATCCGCGCGATATTCGAGGAAGCGGGAATGAAGGCTGGCCTCATCGGCACGGTCGGATACGAGTTCGACGGCCGTCACGAGTCGGCGGCCCACACGACGCCCGAGGCGCCCGACCTCATGAGGATGCTCCGCGACTGGCGCGCGCGCGGCGCGAAGGCGGTGGCGATGGAGGTTTCCTCGCACGCGCTCATGCTGGAGCGGACGTACGGTCTGGCGTTCGACGTGGGCGTGTTCACGAACTTGACCCAGGACCATCTGGATTTTCACGGCACCCTGGAGGCCTACCGCGACGCCAAGGCCCGGCTGTTCCAGAGCGAGAGCCGCGGGGACTGGACGAAGCGCTTCACCGGCGCCATCAACGTGGACGATCCCGTGGGCGTTTGGCTCAAGGCCCGCGCCGACTGTCCGGTCTTGGGCTTCGGGACCTCCCCCTCGGCCGAGATCCGCGCCGAGGACGTGCGCTTGAAACCCGACGGCACTTCGTTCCGGATCCGACGGGGAGGGGAGACCACGGAGGTCTCGCTCCGGCTTCGCGGCGCGTTCAACGCGATGAACGCGCTCGCCGCGTTCGCCGCGGGGACGGCGCTCGGGCTTCCGCGGGCGGCGATCCTCGCGGGGATCGAGAAGGTGGTCTCGGTTCCCGGGCGGCTCGAGCCGGTGGACGCGGGGCAGCCGTTCCAGGTGCTCGTGGACTACGCGCACACCCCGGACGCGCTCGAGCGAGCGCTCGAGGCGGTGCGCGCGTTCCGTCCCGCGCGCGTCCTCTGCGTCTTCGGATGCGGCGGGGACCGGGACAAGGGCAAGCGACCGCTCATGGGAGCCGTGGCGGCGCGGCTCGCGGACCAGGTGATCCTCACGTCGGACAATCCCCGCAGCGAGGATCCGCTCGCGATCCTGCGCGAGATCGAGTCGGGGGTCCGCGGCGCCACGAACGTGCGCACGATCGCGGATCGCGCCGAGGCCATCGCGGCCGCGATCGACGCGTCCGCCGCGGGTGACGCGCTCTTGGTCGCGGGGAAGGGACATGAGACCTACCAGATCGTGGGCCCAAAGACGCTCCCGTTCGACGACCGCGAGGTGGCCCGCGCGGCGCTCCGCCGAAGAGGATTCGGACGTTGACGAAAAACGAGCGTCCCTGGCTCTCGCTTCCGGAGACGCTCCGGGTGACCGAGGGGCGACTCCTGTTCCCGGCCGAGGCGGATCGCACTCCGCCCTTCAGCTCCTGCTCCATCGACACGAGAGCGCTGGCGGGTGGCGAGCTCTTCGTGCCGCTTCCGGGGACGCGGGCCGATGGCCACGACTTCGTGGCCTTGGCCCTCGAGGGTAAGGCCGGAGGGGCGCTGGTGTCGGAGGGGCGGCCTCCGGATCCCGCGTGGGCCGATTCCGGGAAGCCCGTCGTCTCGGTCAAGGACCCGCTCCGCGCGCTGCAGGCGCTGGGAAGGCATTGCCGGGCGAGAGCGGGAATCCCGGTCACCGCCGTAACCGGGTCGAACGGAAAGACGACCACCAAGGAGATGATCGCGGCGGTGCTGGGCACGCGCTACCGCGTTCACAAGAACCGAGGAAATCTGAACAACCACATCGGAGTGCCGCTGACGCTCACCCAGCTCGCTCCGGAGCATCAGATGCTGGTTCTCGAGATGGGCATGAGCGCGCGCGGAGAAATACGAGAATTGGCCCTCCTCTCCTCGCCGAACGTCGGAGTGCTCACGAACGCGGGCGCGGCGCACCTGGCCACGCTCGGCTCGATCGACGAGGTGGCCCGCGCCAAGAGCGAACTCGCGGAAGCGCTCCCGCGCGACGGCCTGCTCGTCCTGAACGCGGACGACGAACGGCTCTGGAGCCTGAATCGGAGCCGGCCCGTCGCCATGAAGAGCTACGCGCTCGAGAATCCCGCGGCGGACTTGGTTCCGACCCGCATGTCGCTCACCGCGGAGGGAGGCTCCCGCTTCACCCTCTCCGACGGGACCGACGTTCTCCTTCGGCTCCTGGGCCGCCACAACGTGCGGAACGCTCTCGCCGCGATTCTCGTGGGTGACCGCTTCGGCGTGCCCCGCGCGGACGCGGCGAGGGCGCTCGCCGCTCTCTTGCCCGAGCATCATCGCCTCGAGCTGCTCGCCTCGGAGGGGATCACCGTGCTGGACGACGCCTACAACGCCAACCCCTCTTCGATGCGGGAAGCGCTCCTTCTTCTCGCCGCGATCGAGACCCGCGGCGAGCGCCGCGCGGTGCTGGGCGACATGCTGGAGCTGGGGCCCGATTCCGAGCGCTTCCACGAAGAGGTGGGGCGCCAGGTCCCGCCGGGCGTCCGCCTCTACATCGCGGGAAGCTTCGCCGAGGCGGTCGAGCGCGGCGCGCGCGCGGCCGGCGTCACCCCCGGACGGATCACCCGCCATGCGTCCGTTCCGGAAATGGCCGCGGCCGTCCGGAAGGACGCGCGGCCGGGGGACCTCGTGCTGGTCAAGGGATCGCGGGGGATGCGGCTCGAGCAGGTGGTCGAGCTGCTCGTTGCCGGGCGCCAGGGCACTCTCGATCCGCTTCACGCGGCGGGGAGGAACTGAGGGATGCTCTATCACTTCCTCTACCCCCTCCACGAACACTTCCCGATCTTGAACGTGTTCCGATACATCACGTTCCGCTCCCTCTACGCGGCCGCGACGTCGCTCTTGCTCGCGTTCGTGCTCGGGCCGCCGGTCATCCGGCGCCTCCAGGCGCTCAAGATCGGTCAACAGGTGAGAGCCGACGGTCCGCAGAGCCATCTTCCCAAAGCGGGAACGCCCACGATGGGAGGGATCCTCATCGTGATCGCGATCGTGATTCCGACGCTCCTCTGGGGAAATCTCGGGAACCGGGACGTCTGGATCGCGCTCCTGGCGACGCTCTTCATGGGCTTCGTGGGCTTCGTGGACGACTACCTCCGCGTGGTGAAGCGGATGCGGAAAGGGCTCCTGGGGCGCTACAAGCTGGCCGGGCAGATCCTTCTCGGCGCGGCCGTCTTCGCGGCCGTCTACTACTATCCCGCTCACGGCGCTCTCGATCCGGCCGAGACGAACGTGCCGTTCCTGAAACGGACGGTGGTCGACTTCGGATGGCTGTATCTGCCGTTCGTGATCCTCGTGATCACCGGGGCCAGCAACGCGGTCAACCTGGCGGACGGCCTGGACGGCCTCGCGGCCGGCATGACCACGTTCGCGGCGTTCGCCCTGGGCGGCATGTGCTACGTCACCGGCCACGTGAAATTCTCCCAGTATCTTCAGATCCCGTACCTCCAGGGCGCCGGGGAGCTGACCGTCTTCTGCTCGGCGGTCGTCGGCGCCACGCTCGGCTTCCTCTGGTGGAATTGCCATCCGGCCGACGTGTTCATGGGCGACACGGGCTCCCTCTCGCTCGGGGCCGCGCTCGGAACCGTCGCCGTCCTGATCAAGCGCGAGTTCCTGCTCGCGATCGTGGGCGCGGTGTTCGTGGCCGAGGCATTGTCGGTCATGGCGCAGGTGCTCTCGTTCAAACTCTGGGGAAAACGAATCTTGAAGATGGCGCCGCTCCACCACCATTTCGAGCTCAGCGGGTGGAAGGAGCCGCGCGTCGTGGTCCGCTTCTGGATCGCGGCCGCGCTCTCCGCGCTCGTGGGCTTGAGCACGCTCAAGCTGCAATGACGCGACCGGTCCAGGCATGGTTTACGGGATCGCGGGCGCTGGTCGTCGGTCTCGCGCGGAGCGGGGTCGCGGCTTCGAGGCTCCTGCTCCAGCACGGCTGCGAGGTCCGGGGCGTGGATCGCAGACGCGCCGAGGAGGTGGAGAGCACAGCGCGCGAGCTGCAAGACTTGGGCGTGGAGGTCCGGTTCGGCTCGACCGATCCGCGTGATCTGGAGGGACGGAACCTGGTCGTCGCGAGCCCCGGCGTGCCGCTTGACCTCCCGCTCTTCACGGAAGCCGAGCGCCGCGGGATCCCGATCGTGGCCGAAGTGGAGCTGGGGTTCGCCGTGGCCCGCGCCCCGATCGTCGCGGTGACGGGGACCAACGGAAAGAGCACCACGGTGGAGCTTCTGGGCGCGATCGGGCGCGCGGCGGGGCGGAAGACCGAGGTGCTGGGCAACATCGGGGTCGCGCTTTCCGAGAAGGCCGAGAGTGTCCCGGAGGACGGCCTCCTCGTCGTCGAGATCTCGAGCTTCCAGCTGGAAGCGTGCTCGCGGTTCCATCCCCGCGTGGGCGTGCTCCTCAACGTGACCCCGGACCACCTGGACCGCCACGGCAGCATGGATCGATACGCCGGGCTCAAGGCGCGGCTCTTCCAGTTCCAGGACGAATCGGAGTTCCGCGTCCAGCCCCTCGGAGACGCGCGGATCGAGCTTCTCCTGCGGCCCATGAAATCCCGTCCCCTCTGGTTCGGATTCGCGGACCCGACCGGGGACGGCGTGTGGCTCGATGGAGGCTCGCTGCGTTACCGGTATTCGGGGAAGACGGGCACGCTGCTCAAGCGCGACGAGGCGCCCCTGCCCGGACCCCACAACACCGAGAACATGGCGGCGGCCTCGGCCGCGGCGCTCGCGGTGGGCATCCCCGAGCGGGCGATCGGGAAGGCCCTTCGCGAATTCCACGGGCTCCCGCACCGGCTCGCGGCGGTCGCCGAGATCGACGGGGTCCGATACGTGAACGATTCGAAGGCCACCAACGTGGACGCGCTCAAGCGCGCGCTCGAATCCTTCACCGAGCCGGTCACGCTCATCGCGGGCGGGCGCGACAAGGACGGCGACTTCGTCTCGATCCGGCCCCTGGTGATGGAGCGCGTGCGGTACGTGGTGACCGTCGGCGAAGCGGCCTCGAAGATCGAGCGGTCCTGGCCCGACGTGGCGCACGAGCGCGCGGCGACGCTGGAGGAGGCGGTGCAGACCGCGCGGAGCCGTGCCGAGCCGGGCGGCGTGGTGCTGCTCTCGCCGGCCTGCGCGAGCTACGACATGTTCCGGAACTTCGAGGAGCGCGGCGCCCGCTTCGAGGCGGCCGTGCTCGAGCTCAAACGCTCGCTCCAGAAGGCGCGCCGATGAGCCTCGCGATCGCGGCGCCACGGAAGCTCGACTGGGGGGTCCTGCTCCCGGTGATGGGGCTCCTGGCGCTGGGGCTGGTGATGGTCTACTCCTCGAGCGCCGTGCTGGGCGCCGACCGTTACCACTCCCAGTTCTTCTTCGTGAAGCGACAGGCCCTGAGGCTTGTCCTCGGTCTCGCGGTCATGCTGTTCCTCGCGCGGTTCGATTATCACCGTCTCCAGCGCATCGCCCCGTGGGCGCTCGCGTTGAGCGTCGGGCTTCTCGGGGCGCTCGTGGTCCTGGGAGGCGCGGGCGTGCGCGGCGCCAACCGGTGGCTCTCCTTCGCGGAGTTCACGCTCCAGCCGACCGAGGTCGCTCGAGTGGCCTGCGTCGTCTATCTGGCCAAGCTCCTCGACCGGAAAGGGGAGCGGATCGTCTCCTTCAAGGACGGCGTGATGCCGTGCGCGGCGGTGCTCGGCGTGATCTCGCTCCTGATCTTGAAACAACCCAACCTCGGCAGCACGATCGCGCTTCTGGTCACGGGTTTTCTCATGCTCCACCTGGCCGGCGCCAACCCCCGCCACCTCGGCATCCTGGCCGGGGCGGGGGCCCTTCTCGCCGTATTCCAGGTCGCGGGGCACCCCTACATGATGGGCCGGGTGCAGGGCTGGCTCTCGCACGGGTCGACCGGGTCGGCGGACGCGCAGGGAAGGAGCTGGCAGCTCCATCAGTCCATGGTGGCCCTCGGCTCGGGGGGAATCTTCGGCGAAGGTCCCGGCCGGAGCATGCAGAAGTTCTTCTTTCTCCCCGATCCGCACACCGACTTCATCTACGCCGTGATCGGCGAAGAGCTGGGTCTCGTCGGCACCGCGTCGGTCCTCGTCGCCTACGTCGTTCTCTTCCTGCGCGGCCTCAAGATCGCCGGCCGCGCGCCGGATCGTTTCGGTTTCCTGCTCGCGGCCGGTTTGACCGTGAGCCTCGCAGTTTATGTCGGGATGAACATCTCCGTGGTGACGGGAATCATCCCGACGACCGGACTGCCGCTTCCGTTTCTCAGCTATGGAGGATCGGCGCTGGTCGTAAATCTAGGAGTGATCGGTGTCCTACTCAACATCGCAAGCCAAACCAAGACCGGCATTCGAACCGGCCCGGCCGCACGAAGGGC